>JAITRV010000160.1 GCA_031288215.1 Spirochaetaceae bacterium
TGCCGATTTCTCCCCGGCCAGTTCCCCAATTTCGTCAAACCGGCTCAACTGCGCCGCTAATATTCCCCGTCCCATGCCTCTTTTTTATCATAAATCTTGTAAAAGTAAAATTGCTGGCAGGAGCCCTGCTGATATTGCCGAATACCGGCATATTATTGTATAATAATAAGTAATATGGAAATTGTTACCCTGGGGAATGAGTTGCTGCGGCAGAAGGCACAGCGGATCAAGGATATAAACGAAACATACCGGAAGGTGGCGGTGGATATGATCGAGGCCCTCCATGCCGGTAAGGGGATAGGCCTCGCGGGGCCCCAGGTGGGGCTTATGAAACGGATCTTCGTGGTCCAGGTGGAGGGGGATGTCCCCCGGGTATTCATCAACCCCTCCATCGTAGAAACCTCCCGGGAAGTCGTTAAATACGAGGAGGGGTGCCTGTCCCTGCCCGGCCTTTGGGCGGACGTGATACGCCCCGCCTCGGTGCGGGTCCAGGCCTGGAACGAGAAGGGCCGTCCCTTTACCCTGGAGGCGGAGGGAATCCTCGCCCGGGTCATCCTCCATGAATACGATCACCTGGAGGGGATCCTGTTCATCGACCGCCTCCCGGAGCCGAAACGGAACCGGCTTCTCGAAAAATTTGAGAAACGGAAACGGGCCTAGTTCATGCGGATCATCTTTGCGGGAAGCCCCGCCATCGCCGTTCCCTCCCTCCTGCTCCTGGCGCGGCTGAGCATGGCCGGAGGGGAGGTGGAACTGGCCGGGGTGCTGACCAAGGCCGACCGCGCCCGGGGACGGCGGGGGCAGCCGGAAGGCACCGAGGTGGGGAAGGCCCTGGAGGCGCTTGTCCCGGAGGGGTCCCCCGCCCGGGGCAGGGCCTTCCCGGCGCTGCTGAAGCCGGAGCGGCTCGACGCCGCTGTCCGGGAGGCCCTGGCCGCCTTAAAGCCCGATCTCCTGGTCTCCTTCGCCTACGGCCGCATCTTCGGCCCCCAATTCCTCGCCCTTTTTCCCCAGGGGGGGATCAACATCCACCCCAGCCTGCTCCCCCGGTACCGGGGGGCAACCCCCATCCCCCAGGCCATCCTCAACCGGGACCGGGAGACGGGGATCACCATCCAGCGCCTGGAGGCGGAACTGGACGCCGGGGATATTCTGGCCCAGGAAGCCTTCCCCCTGACGGGGCGGGAGACCACCGCGTCCCTCGGCGAAGATGCGGGGAAACGGGGGGCGGCCCTGCTCGGTTCCATCCTGCCCGATCTTGCCCGCGGCGCCCTGCGGGGGCGGCCCCAGGATCACGCGGCGGCCAGCTTTTGCGCGACCATCAGGAAAGAGGACGGCCGCATCGACTGGAACGCGTCGGCGGCGGAGATCGACGCCCGGATTCGGGCCTTTACCCCCTGGCCCCTGTGCCGGACGACGCTGGGGGACGGCGAACTCTACATCCTGGCGGGGAGGCCCTTTGCCGGGCGCCGGGAAGAGGCGGGGCCTCCTGCTGTGGCCGGGCCTCCTGCTGTGGCGGGGCCTCCTGCTGTGGCGGGGCCTCCTGCTGTGGAGCCGCCGGGGACGGTTCTGGGGATAGACAACGGCGGGGGAATCCTGATACAAACGGGGAATGGGATTTTCGCCGTAGAGCGGCTGCAATACCCCGCGAAAAAGGCCCTGGATTGGCGGGCTTTTTTAAACGGCGCCCGGAATTTTATCGGGTCCCGGCTCACGTGAAGCTCCGGACCCGCGAGCCGAAGGTTTGCGAATCTTCGGTTTACGAACCTTCGGTTCGCGTTTGCGGCTTTGATGGGGATGAGGAGCGCGAAATCGGGGGGATGAGGTTGATATGAATTTATTGAAAGGAAAGAGGTTGAATTTCGGCAACGGCAATGATGGCCAATCCCGGTTTTTTGTCATCCTCATGATAGCGCTGATCGTTTTTGTAGGGATCACCGCCGTGGCGGTTTTTTTTATTTCCGTCCAGGGGGCGGAGGAGATCATGGTTCCCGACGTGCGGGGCAAGGATCTGACCGAGGCGCTTCTGGAATTGCAGGTCAAGGAACTCTACCCCCGCTTGCAGCTCCGGTATTCCCAGTCGGCCAACGATAAGGGCCAAATCCTGGAACAGGACCCCGCGGCGGGCAGCATCGTGAAGGCGGGCCGCCGGATCCGCCTGGTGGTGAGTCAGGGGGTCGTCCTCAACACCCTGGAGGATTACCTGGGCCGGAACGCCGAGGAGGTGAGGCTGGAACTCAAAACCCTGTTTGCCGCCTCTTCCCAGCCCCTCCTCACCCTCAAAGAACCCTTCCTGTACGAATATTCCTCCGAACCGCCGATGACCATCCTTCAGCAGAAGCCCCTTCCGGGAACGGCCATTTCCGGGCCCACCACCCTGGAACTGGTGGTCAGCCGGGGGCCGGAGGAAACCCTGCACATGGTTCCCGCCCTGGCCGGGCTTACCATGAGCGAAGCCCTGGATCAGATCGGCCGGTCGGGGATCAACTTTACCTTCTTCCTCCGGCCGGCCGAGGGAGAGAAGCCCGGTACCGTGATCTCCCAGGAACCGGCGGCCCAGGCGGTGGTAACGGTCGATACCCTGGTTTCCATCGGGATAGTTCCCCCGGCGCCCCGGGAGGGGGAGGTATTCGGCCTGTTCCGCTATACCCTGGAGGAGAACCCCTATCCCCTCCAGGTGCGGCTGGAGGCCCGGCTTCCCGCGGGGGATACCAGGACCCTCCTCTCCGTTGCCTACCCCGGCGGGGAATTGACCGTTCCCTATCAACTGCCCGTCGGTTCGACCCTGATCCTTTTCCTCCTGGACCGGGAAATCTACCAGGAAGAAGTCCTCCGGCCGCCCCCGGACCGCCTGTATCCGGAACAGCTCTAAAGCCTTCCCGGGCCGCCGGGGGCTGGGGGCTCATTCCGGTTTATGCGCAAAGCGCGGCAAGCTGCCGGGCATTGCGCGCTTTCACGCTTCAAACATGCGGTCCCAAAAAACGCTCTCGATGACGCGGACCTTCCACGGTTCGGCCCCCCGGCGGAGCTTTTCGAGGTTGTTGCCGCCGTTTACATACACTACATCAAATTCCCTGTCCCGCGGGTTTACGCGGCTTTTCAGGAAATACGCGTCCAGGGCGGCGTTGCTTGCGAGGAGGTCTTCGGTAATGGTGCGCCAGATGACCAGCGCCCGGCGGCCGTCGCGGAGGCGGCCTTCGATCTGCTGAAAGCCGTATTCGCCTGATTCGCGGTCCGGCTCAAGGTCCAAAGCGTTTTCGTATTCAGGCGCCGCGGCGGGCGCGGCCTTGAAATACCGGACCGCGCCCTGACGGATGACGTGAAGGCCGAGGAGGTAATTAAAGGTTTCGGGAAGGTCAACGGGGGTTTCCTGTATGCCCTTATGCCCGGCAATTTTAAGGGTGTAATCAAACGGCGTTTTGAATGTGTCGATAGTGAGCAGGCTGCCCTTCGCTTCAGTATCCGGCATATAGTTCAAGAGCTGCCCGCCGCCAAAGGTTACACGGTCAGGGGTTTCATCGGACCGGGCTATGTTGGTCAGGGCGTCTTCGTAGCTTTCAAGGCGGAAATACTTCATGATATGGGAAACGCCGGTATTCCGGGCGGCGGGCCTGCCGTTTTTCCAGTCTTTGGCATAGATTGCCTTTTGCATACGAGGCTTGGTAAGGGTTTTGAAATATTCGCCCATTTCGACAAGGACATATTTGCGGCTGCCGCCGTCCTGCCGGTTCAGGTTTATGACGGCATGTCCGGTCGTCGCGGAACCGGCGAAGTAATCAAGGTATATGCCGTCTTTTTTTTGAAGGGAACAGAGGAGCAGCGTGATGAGCTTTGACGGCTTAGGATAGGAAATTAAATACTGGGTTCCAAATAATCGCAAGAGTTCATCATTGGCGTCTTCATTGGTACCCCATCCGTATTTATTCAAATTCTTTACGTCCATGGCTTTATAATCATCGTTGCCGTTTTCGCCGAGACGAAGCAGGAGATCCTTCATGATTTTACGCCGGGGCTCTTTAACAATCCGCCGCAGATACAGATCCTGGGTAACATAGAGTTCGCCTTTTTGGGCGTATTCAGCGATGCGGTCTTGAGAATACCTCCAGTTTCCTTCAATCTCATAATCTTCTATTACCATGCCGTCCTTTATGATTAAGTCCGAATGGAGCAGGAGCGTCATGTTCCCGGATGATATGGCGGTCCCTGACTTTATCAGCGCGTCCTTTTCCCGGTATCTGCTTTTTATGCCCTTCGGAATGGTTCTTCTTTCCCGGGGATTAGACGGGTTAACACAGGGATATGTTTCTTCATCTTCCGCTATTTCGCCGGTCAATCCGGAGAAATGGTCTATGTTTTTTGATACGCAGATGATGTAATCTTTCATCTTGGAAATTGTGCCGCTCAGGAACGAGCCTTTTTTCTTTTTCTCCCAAACCAGCGTGGCAAAAAAATTATGTTTGGTAAACAGCGATCGTACTAATGCCGCCAGATGTTCATATTCTTCATCTCCGGAAAAAATAAACATGACGCCGCTGTCATGTAATAACTCCCATCCGGCTTGTATGCGATCATTCATCATAGATAACCATGATGATGACTGGTAATTATCTTTATAAAGAAAGCCGTCGTTACCGGTGTTATACGGCGGATCGATGCATATACATTGGACGGATCCGCCGGTGCCGTGCAGCAGCGATAAGGCGTCGCTATTCTCGCCATGTATCAAGACCCCGTCGGTAACGTCGTCCAGCCGGTCAATCCCCGCAATAAGCGCTTCTTTGAATCCCTGAGGGAAGTGTCCGGTATCAATGAGCAGCCGCTTGTTTTCTTTCAGGAATTGAACCGGCGGCGGATCCGCGCCGTTTTCAGAAAGCCCCAACTCCTCCCGGTCAATGCCGTAACGATCCATCCACTCCCGCACCTGGGCCTTATTATTCCGTATTTCTTCATAAAACGCTTCATCAACGCGGTCAAGGGTAATACACCAATCGGTACGGAGGATAAATTTCTTTTTCAGCCATAGTTTTTTTTGAAAATTTTCAATCCGCGCAAGAACATCTATGATTATCCTGCCCAGGCGCCTGACGGCTTGAGCGGCGGCAAGGTACGCCGCTCCCTGGCCGGCATCGGCGCGGTCAATGTCGTCAAGATGAATCATCTCGTTCTTTATATAAAAATCCAGTTCCCGGCGCAGGAAAGCGCCCAAATCCTTGTGAATAAAATAATCAACGGTGTTTCCGGCGGCGTAGGCCTCGAGGTGCTTCCGCAGTAAGGATTTCGGAGCGGGATTGGTTTTTGTCCGTTCCGGGGGCGTTATCATCGGAAGCCAGGATTGCCGCGCGGCCGCGATATACGACGCGATGGCTTCGTAGTTCTTTTCGTTCCATGATTTCTGGCTGCCGTCGGAAACATCGTAGCGAAAGCGGATAATAAATTCATTGCCGTTTACTTCGAAGGTCTTTATACCGGGCCGATCCGCGTGTTCGGTATAGAGCATGAAGGCCCGTTTTTTATCATTCCGATCCTTGTTGTTGTGCCGCTCCGGGGCGGCCGCCGCCAGCATAAAATGAACGGCCGTGCCGTGGGCGCTAAAGCGGTAGTCTTTGAAGTTATCGGAAGTCTTTATGTAATACTGGTCTTGGTTAACCCAAGAGAGTGTTACGTCTTCGCCTTCGCGGGGAATGGCGTACACGCCTTCCGTAGAGCGGCGTTTGGAAATAAAGCCGCCTTCATCGTAATAGCGGCTCAAGAAGGCCGAGAGGCGGGAATAGACCTCGGTTTCCGGCGCGGATAAACCGCCGCCGGCCGCGTTTTCTTTATTGCCGGCAAAGGGGGCGAGGGCCTCCGTTACGTGCCTGGGGAGATCGACGGTCAGGAAGTGTTCAATCTCCGCTTTGCGGAGATTCATGACGCGGTATATGCCAAAATCAAGATCGGACTTGTCAAGTTCAAAGACGGCTTTGAGAAGGCCGGTAAACCGGTCTAATGCATCGGACATGGCTTCCTACCGGTTACCCCTCTCCAAAATGTTTCGGCGCCACAACAGGCCCGGACCGGCGGAAAACCCGCCTTTGGCGCTCTTTGTATAGTATCCTACCTTCCCGTCATGTGTAAATATATCGCATCCGGGGCAGCCGCTAAGGCCTTCCCGGGCCGCCGTAGAGGAAGCGTTTTATCTTCCGGGTGGGGGTCTTTTCAAAGGGTTCCTGCCGGACCTCGATCCGGGAAATCCGGGAGAAGGAGGCAAGCTGCTTGTTCACCGTGTTTTTCAGTTCCCCCAGGGCGTCGGCGGCGGCGGCCCACATGGTTTGGGCCTTTTCGCTGAGGACCACCAGGGCAATGAGTTCCCCCCGCTCTCCGGGATAGACCAGGGCGTCTTCCACGAGGCCGTAGGCGGTGAGGAGCCCCTCAATTTCTTCGGGGTAGATGTTCTCCCCCGAGGGGCCGAGGATCAGGTTTTTCAGGCGGCCCCGGATGTAGAGGAAGCCCTTCCGGTCAAAGCAGCCCAGGTCCCCGGTTTTAAGCCAGCCGTCGGCGGTGAAGGCCTCCCGGGTCCGCTGCTCATCCCGGTAATAGCCCATCATCACGTTGGGCCCCCGGACCTGGATTTCCCCCAGGGCGAACTCGGGAGAAGGGGCCTTCCCCTTCCCGGCCCCGGACGCGCCGACGACCCTGCCGGCCTCATCCACGATCCGCACCTCCACCCCCTTGGGGACGGTCCCCGCGGCCCCGACGGGGGTCCGGTAGGGACCGGTGCCCGCCACCAGGGGAGCCGCCTCGGTGAGGCCGTAGCCGGGGGCGTAGGGGAACTGGGCCGTGCGGAGGAAGACCTCCATATCCCGGGGCAGGCCGGACCCCCCAATGCCGAAGAAGCGGACCGCCCCGCCGAAGATGCCCTGGAGCCGATGCCCCGCCAGCCGTACCGCCAGGGGCCGGGTGAGGGGGAAGCGGTAGAGGGGGTTTTTCTTGAGGGCCGGGAGGATCCGGCCCCGGTAGATCTTCTCGATGATCAGGGGCACCGTGTGCATCGCCGTGGGGCGGAGGGCCTGGATCGCCGGGATCAGCACCGCCGGCGTGGGGAACCGGTCCAGGTAGGTGGTGGAAGCGCCGCTCAGGACCGCCATGAGGAGCCCCAGGGTACATTCGTAGGTGTGGGCCAGGGGGATTATCGAGAAGAGCCGGTCCCGGGAATAGATCTTCAGCAGGTCCCGGGCCGCCAGGACCGTGAAGACCAGGTTCCGGTGGGAAAGCATCACGCCCTTGCTGCTGCCGGTGGTTCCCGAGGTATAGATGATCGAGGCCAGGTCATCCTCCGCCGCCTCGGGGAAGGGAGCGGGGCCGTCCGGGGGCCAGGAGGACCGGAGGGGGAGGCGTTTTGTGCGTCCCCCGATGGAAACCAGGAGGGACGGGGGATCTTCGAAGCTGTCCAGGTATATCACGGGAATATCCGCCCCTATCCCCGCCTGGGCGAGGCGGGGGGCGGTCCTGGCGCTGACCCAGCAGGCGGATACCTCCGCGTGGGCCGCGATGGAGGCGATTTGGGCGCCCTCGAAGTCCGTAATCACCGGCACCGACACCGCGCCGGCCAGGGCGGTCCCGAAATAGGCCGCCGGCCAGGGAGGGCTGTTCTCGGCGAGGATCAGGACCCGGTCGCCGGCCCTGACCCCAAGGGAGCGGAGGAGGGAGGCAAACTGCCGGATCCGCAGGCCGAATTCCCCATAGCTCATCTCTCCGTATATACGGCCGTCCCCGTAGGTCTCAAAGGCTTTCCGCCGCCGGTACTGCTCCACGGCGGCCAGGGCCAGGGCGCTGAGGGTCATCTTCTCCAGGTAAATCACGGCGTCATCCTCATACCCATTAAGACCGGATAGAAAACATAAAGTTGCAAGGACAAGGAACAAGGAGCAGGTTAAGAGCGTTGAGCGTGCGGCATTTGTTCCTTACTTTTTGCTCCTTGCTTAGTTAATATCGAGCAATGCCTGGGCGGATGATTCCGGCAGGCTTTGGACTTCCCGCAGCTTTTTCTCGATGGCCCGGGAGCGGACGCCGGCTTTTTCCAGTTCCTTGCCGGCGGATTCCAGTTTGTCCCGGGTCTTTTCCAGCACCTCCCCGAATTTGCCGAATTCCGTGCGCACCGCCCCCAGCAGCTCCCAAATTTCGCTGGTCCGCTTTTCCACCGCCAGGCTGCGGAAGCCCATCTGGAGGCTCGAAAGGAAGGCCGAAAGGGTGGTGGGGCCGGCGATGGTGATCTTGAACTCCCGCTGGAGGGCTTCGAAGAGGCCGGGCCGCCGCAGCACCTCCGCATAGAGCCCCTCGAAGGGCAAAAACATGATGGCAAAATCCGTGGTATTCGGAGGGGCCACGTATTTTTCCTTAATATCCCGGGCAAAGGTCCTGATTTTCCGCTCCAACTCCTTCTGATACCGGTCTATGTCTTCGACGTTTCCCGCCTCGTAGGCGGCCTGGAGCCGCTCGTAGTCTTCGGAGGGGAATTTGGCGTCCAGGGGCAGCCAGAGGGTCCGTTCCGAATCCTCCTTGCTGGGGATCTTCACCGCGTATTCCACCATGTCGTTGCTCCCCGGCTTGGTTTTGACGTTCTGGGCGTATTGGTTGGGGGTAAGGAGCTGTTCCAGGATGGCCCCCAACTGGTATTCCCCCAGAACCCCCTTGGTTTTCACGTTGGAGAGCACCTTTTTCAGGTCCCCCACCCCGGTGGCCAGGTTCTGCATCTCCCCGAGGCCCTTTTGGACCAATTCCAGCCGCTCGCTCACCAGCTTGAAGGACTCCCCCAGCCGGGTTTCCAGGGTCCGGTGGAGCTTTTCGTCCACGGTCTCCCGCATCTTTTCCAGCTTCTGGCTGTTGTCGTTCTGGATGTCCAGGAGCTTCTTCTCGATAACCCCCCGCATCCGGTCCAGGGCGCCGGACAGTTCCTCCCGGTTCGCCTTGGCGGATCGGTCCACCGAATCCTGGAGGGCCCGGAGTTTTCCCTCCAGAAGCCCGGAAAAATTGGTAAAAACCGTGTTCAGTTCCTCCCGGGAATCCTTGGCGGAGCGGTTCATCTCCTCCCGGTTCCTGCCGAATTCGTCCTTGAGGGAATGCTCGTTCTTGTCCAGCCGGTTTTCGTAGTCGATAAACTTACCCAGCACCTGTTCCTCATAGGGGGAACCGTTCTTCCGGATCAGAAGAATGACCAGGAGGATGAGTTCGAGGGCGATCCCGATGGCAATCAATAAGAGGGCATTCTGTTCGGACATATTCCTTCCTTTTTCCGTTTCCGGCGTTTACGTGTTATTCCGTTCCGGCGCTTTGTTCCGCCGGGACGATATCATCGAGCGATTTGAGGATATACTGCGGGCGGCCCTGGCCTACTCTCGTAACCGTGAAGGTGGTTATGACCGGATTATACAGCCAGTTTTGATTGAGCATATCGGGGTCCTCAATCGCCGGATCGATTTTTCCCCGGATGAGCCCCTCCTGAACCGTCAGCATAAACTCAAAGGTTCTGCTCACCGGGAGGACGCCCAGAAATTCTCCCTCATGACGTTCCTTGTCTTCATGAATATTATCACCGGCAAGTTTGCCGGCGGCATATTTGATCTGCTCATAATCGGCAAACCGGAACGCCCGTTCGCCAAATTCCACCCCGCACCAGGCCTCTTGTTGGACCATAAAACTCAAAAACTCATGCATTTTTTTTACCGTCCTGCCGTGCATATCGGCAACAATTTCGGCAACGTCATCATCGTTCCCCTGGGCGGCTAACCTGAATAATTTTTCTATTTTATTTATGGCATCCGCGGACAGATCGATTTCAGGAAACAAATCGAGCTTTTTGCGGGGCAATTCAAATTCAAATCCCGACTGACCCAGGACGGTACCGGTAAGCATCAAGCGGTTGGTTTCTTTATCAGGAACCGGGCCAAAATTGCTCAGGATAGCGTCGCTCATGAGAACGGCAAAGACCTCTGAAAAGAGCGACGCCGCCTTGGACGCAAAATCGGCTAAAACGCCATGATGATCAAGAACCGGTTTTCCGCTCAAGGTTAACCGCGCGACGGGTGCTTCTTTTTCCTGCGGCACATCGTTGAACGCTTCTTGAGACCCATATACCTTATCCATTACACGCCTCGTTATTCGGGAATCTGGTTTCATACCCCCTTCGGGCGGGGGGCTTTAGTGATATTCAAAGGCCTATCATATCAGCCTTCGGTGATAAGGGCAAGATACGCGCGGGGCATCGGCTTTTGATCCCCCCGCGCCGGGCCCCCGATCAGCCCCCGGCGGTAAAGAGTTCATCGCTCAGGGCGCGGACAAAGGCGCCCAGGCTTGCGGGGGACGGGGAGGCCAGGGGGATGTCCCGGCGGAGGAGGCGCTTCCCCCTGTTGAAATCGGTGAGTTCGCAGCGGGCTTTACCCGCCGCCAGGTCCACGGTGATCCTCAGCCGGTAACGGGCCTGTTCTTCCGGGCCCGTTTCCCGTATTTCCGCTATTCCCGCTTTATGCAGGGCCTTTTTCAGGGCCCGTTCAAGCCTGAAAAAAGATCTCCCCCTCGGAGTCCGCTCCGATGGCAACGGAGCCGCCGGCCCTTCTGCCGCCGCCCCTTCCGCTTCAAGAAAACCCCCTCCGGGGGCGGGGGCGATGGAGATTGCGGCGGGCAGGGAGATCCCCTGCTGGCGGAGGGCCCCGGGGTTCAGGGCGTAGAGCCGTTCCGCCGCGTCCCGCCGCTCCCTGCCCCGCAGGCGGAGGGCGAGGCGGGCATAGGCCCGGCTTATCAGGTCCCGTTCCCAGAGGGGATGAAAGCCTTCCAGGGCCCGGCGGAGGAGCTTCCGGTCCTTCAGCAAGGTCCCCTCCTCTAAATCGTAGGAAGGTTCCGCCCGGGGTATCAGGGCCTGTTCAAACTCCCGGGCCCGGGCAAGGTAGCGGCGGGCCCGGGAAGGATAGGCTTCAAAGGCGTGGTAATACTGGACCAGCGCGTTCAGTTGGGAGGATCCGGGGAGGGCGAGGTTTGCCCGGTAGGCTTCGGCGTAGAGGAAGCTGTACTTCCGGTAGAGCTGCCGGTGCATGGCCCCCTTGAACCAATAGGCAATCCGGCGGAAGAGGCCGGCGGCCGCTTCCCCCCAAGGTCCGTAGACGGCGGCTCCCTCGGTATGCGCCAGGCCCCGGTAGACAGCAGAGAGGATTTCGTGCAGATCCCGCCGGTACCGGACGGGATCGATGCCGTAGTTCAGCATCCAGGAAAGATCCCCCGCCTTGAGGCAGTCTTCCGCATAGAGCCGGGCCGCTTCAAGCCGGCCGGCGATCTGAAACGCCTGGGCCAGGTTCACCTTGGACAGGGGGGAGGGGTCTATCGCCCGGGCCTGCTCATACGCGGCAAAGACCCGGGGGAGGTCCATCCGCCGCAGGAACAGTTCCCCCTGGGCGATACGCCCGGAAGGCCGGTTCTGGGCATCCAGGGAGGAACCGGTCCGCTCAAAGGCGGCGTCGTAGTGGTAGAACCGGCTTTCCAGGATCGAGAGGTTGTAATAGGCCACCGAGGTAAAACTCCGGTCCCCGGCGGCTTCCCCTTGGGCGATGGCCCGGAGATACCAGTACCGGGAGTCCTCGTAGCGGAACATATCCAGATAGATGGTCCCCAGAGTCATGGTCAGGTCCCCGTTCTGCCCATACCGGGCCAGGGCCGCCTTGAGGAGCCGTTCCCCTTCCTCAAGGCGGTGGAGCTTGTAGTACATCCAGCCCAGGCTACCGATGGCGTCCAGCCGCCGGGGGTCCAGGGCCAAAAGCCGCTCCAAATACTCCACGGAAGCCGCGTCCCGGTTCAGATAGCCCGCGGTCCGGGAGAGGAGGAAGAGCAGATCGGGGTTATCCGGGAGTTGCTCCTCGGCCTTGCGGTATTCCTCCCAGGCAAGGGTGAAAAGCCGGTGGCCGGAGTAGAGTTCCCCCAGGGCCAGGGGGAACCGGGGGTCCTGGGGATACTCCCGGGAGCCCCGGCTGTAGAGTTCCACGGCCCGCTCCCAGCGTTCGGCGCTTTGGGCGTTGAAGGCGTCGTCGAAGAGGGCATCCGCCCCGGATGCCCCGGCGTCCGCGCCGGATGCCCCGGCGTCCGCGCCGGATGCCCCGGTGTCCGCGAGGGTCCGCGCCCCGTCCCCCGCGAGGCTGGCCAGGAGGAGGGCGCAGGCTATCCCCCGGGCCGCCGCCCCCCGCTTCCCCGGGGCGCCCAGGGCCAGGGCCAGGGGCGGCAGGAACCAGGCCAGGAGCCGGCGGCGGAGGGGCACGGCCTTTTCGTAGCCTTCCCGGAAGCGGCGGTAGCGCGCCTTGAATTGGGCCAGATCCTCCGGGGTAAAGTCCGGGGCGTACCGGGCGGCGGCTATCCCCTGACAGAGGGGGTAGAGGCCCAGACCCAGGTCCCGGTCCAGGGCCTGGGCCCATTCGGCCTCCCCCGGGACCGGCTGACCGCGGGTCGACGGACCTACGGTCGATGGACCGTAGGTCGATGGACCTGCGGTCGACGGACCTGCGGTCGATGGACCGTAGGTCCTCCGGCGGCGGAAGCCCCCGAGCCTGAGCCGCCGCAGCACGTGGGCCCAGAGCCGGGCGGCCCGTTTCCGGGAAACCGGGTCCCCGCGGGGGCCCCCGCGGACGGGGAGGCAGGCCGCCCACCAGAGGCCGGCCCGGTAGATGACGAAGCCCAGGCCCAGGGCCGCCGGAAGCAGGCCGGGCCCCCGCTCCCGGAAGAAGCGGAGGGCCCGCCTTCCCAGGCTGAGGAGCCCGGCGGCCTCGGCCCCCGCGGGGCCTTTCCGCAGCCCCGTCCCGTCCTTGGGGGTAAGCCGGGAATGGTTCTCCAGGATCTCCTTCATGAGCCGGTCGAACACCTCCCGGGGCGTCCCGGAGGAGAAGCGGAATTCCTCCCCTTCGGCCAGGGAGTCCGTGGTGGGATCGTACTCAATCCAGCCGAACCGGGGAAAGTAGACCTCCACCCAGGCATGGGCCATGTCGGACCGGATGGGGTAATAATCGAAAGCAGCGGCGTCCGCCGCGATAAAGAACCCCACCGCCACCCGGGCGGGGATTCCCAGGGATCGGAGGAGCAGGGCCATGGCAAAGGCATAGTAGGAACAGTAGCCTTTTTTTGACTGAAAGAGAAAATATTTAAGCTGATCCCCCCCGGAGGCGATGCCGGGCTTCAAACTGTAGCGGTACTCCCCGTATTTCAGCCGCTCGAAGACCGCCTGGACCTTTTCCCCGTAATTGACCAGACCCGCCGTCATCTCCCGGGCATAGCCGGCAATCTCCCCGTCCTCCCCGTATTCGGTGTAGTATGCGTATTCCCCGGCGCTTAATCCCAGGGCTTGCGGGGAAGGGGGCCCCTGCAAGGCGTCGATGAGTTCAAAGGGGAGGGCCGCGCTGATAAGGCTCCGCACCCTGTAAGCCGCGCTGAAGGACGAGGCGTCCCACTGCTCAAAGGGGGTGATGAGGGCCGGCCGGTTCAGGCCGATGAAGACCGAAGGGTCCAGGTTCACCAGAAAGTATTCCTGATCCGCCGTCCGGTACGGGGCCGGGACATCCCCCTCCAGGACCAGGGGCCCTTCGGGGAGCCGCTGGGGATGGGTCTTTTCGTCTATCTCCTCGTTCCGGAAAAATCCCCGGCGGGGATCGTAGCCTGAGAGCACAAAGCGGCGGAGCAGGGACTGGAGGCTGCCGGGGTCCTGTTTGGTGATAAGCACCAGATCATCCTTCATGGTGATCTCGCTTTCCAGCTTGAGATATTGGGTAAAGTCAAAGCGGAAGAGGTTAGGCTCCAGGAGGCCGCCTTCATGGGAGACGGCCCCTTCCTGGGAAGGCCGGATACAGAGGACGCCCCCCAGGAGAACCGGGACCAGCAGGGCAAGCCCCGCGGAAAGCCGCTCTCCCGTTCCCAGCCGGTATTCCCGGGGGACCGAAAGCATCAGGGCCAGGATCTGGAGGAAGAACAGGACCGCGAAGAGGGCGATGATCAGCACCGGCCAGCGGTAGGCCTCCATTTCCCCGGTCCGGGCAACGGAGAAGATCCCCAGGAGCAGGGCGTCCGAGGCGATGATGTCCGCCCGCAGGAACTTCCGGGATCGGACGGAAAAGTAGGTGGAAAGGGCCGCCCAGTAGAAGGGAAAGAGGCTGACGAAGTTGTTGCGGTCAACGTTGAGGAGCAGGCCGTCGGCGGCCGCGGCGGGACCCGGCAGGAAAAGAGCGGGCAGGGCAAGGGCTCCCCGGACGGTCCAGGGGATGAGGAGGAGGATCGCCACGGCCGGCAGGGGGGAACGGCCCCGCCGGGCCAGGATCCAGGCCGCGGCAAAGCCGTACGCCAGGGTGAAGGCGAAGACCGCCGTATCCGCCAGATCCCGGGCCAGGAGGCGGAACTGGTAGAGGATGATAAAGAGCGCCAGGGATCGGAGGAGCAGCGCCCCCTTAGGGGAGGCGGATGTACCGGGCATGGCAGCCTCCCTTCCCTCGGTAGAAACGGACGCAGGCCGCCGCGGCTTCGTCGAGCCCTTCCCCCCGGTAGAGAAAGAGGATATCCGCCAGGGGTCCCTGCTTTTTCAGCGCCCGGTCCAGGGCCGCCGGTTCCCCGGCGCTCCGGGGCAGGGCGAGGATCAGAAGCCGGCCGGGAGATTCGGGGCGCCCGGCGCTCCCGGAGCAGCCGGGAAGTTCGGAGCAGTCGGGGCGTTCTCCGGAGTCCCCCGCCGGGGCCAGGGGAAGGGCCGCGGGATAGGCCAGGAACTCCGCCAGTTCCGCCAGGGCGCCCCCCCGGAGGCCGCCCCCGGTATAGCCCGCCAGGATGTCCATGCCCCGGTCCAGGGAGGCCGCTGCCAGGGCCAGGGCGTTTTCGCAGAGGAGGTCCACCCCCCGGCGGCCCTCCTCTGCGGTATACAGGGAACCGTCCACCTGGGTATCCACCAGGATGACCAGCCGGGAATGGGGGGGCGGCTCCGGGTCCCCCTCCCGGATGAGGAGATCCCCCCCATGACCGAAGAGCTTCCAGTTTATCCGCCGGGGGTCGTCCCCGGGGATATAGGGCCGGTGGTCGATGAGGTCGTCGGTCCGCTGAAACGGGGCGGCCTCCCGCCGGCCCCTTCCCCCGGCCCGGATCCTCCCGGACGCCGCTTCCGGCGCCCGCGCCGGCACGGCCAAAAGCCGCGGTCCCCCGGCGTGGGGGACGGGAAAGGCCAGGCGGAACAAGCCCAGGCAATCGGCTATCACCAGCCGGTCCCCCACGCCGTAATAGGCCCCCCGTTCCGGGACGGGAAAACGTACCGGCTCAAGGGCCGCGGGATCGAAGATCCCCGTAATCCGCCGGCCGTCCCGGGTGGCGAGGGCCGCCTCGTAGCGGATCGTGATGCCGGGGAAGCGGAACAATTCCCCGGCTCCGGGCAGGGGAAGGAGCCACTCCCCCTGCCCGCCCGCGTTGACCTTGGGACAGGCCGCGCGGGCCGAGAGGGCCCCTATCTTTTTCCGGTGGAACGCGGCGATGAACAGGATCCCCAGGAAACTGTAGGCCAGCACCGCGATGAGTATCGAACTCATCAGATTCAGGACCAATTCCTTCCGGATATGCCCCCCCGCCAGGGCCAGGATCGCCAGCGCAGAGATACACCCCCCGGCCGCGCCCCCAAAGGATCTTCTTGACCCGCGAGAATTTTTTAACCCCGAAGGCTTAGATAGTTCTGAGCGCGCCGATCCGTGCAAGGCAGATCTCCCGGATGAGATTTTCCCCCGATGCGCGGGGGTCCCGCAATCGAAGCCGGTGTTCCAGCACCGGAGCGGCCAGGGCGGCGAGGTCTTCATCGGTCACGTAGCCGCGGCCCTTCACCAGGGCCCGGGCCTTGGCCGCCTCCAGGAAGTGAAGGGCCGCCCGGGGAGAGGCCCCCAGGATCAGGCCCCGGTGGGTCCGGGTGTCCCGGATGATGTCGGCCACGGCCTCCTTCAGGGCGCCGTGGCAGAAAAGCTCCGCCGCCGCCTTCCGCAGTTCCAGGAATTCCCCCCGGGAGATCACCGGCTCCAGTTCCTTCAAGGCCCCTTCGGCGGGATTATCCTCCAGGATGGACAGTTCCGTATCCCGGTCGGGATACCCCAGGGAGAGGCGCATCATAAAGCGGTCCAACTGGGCCGCGGGCAGGGGGAAGGTCCCCTCGCTCTCAATGGGGTTCTGGGTGGCGATGACGAAGAAGGGTTCCGGGGGATAATGGGTCGCGGCGCCGATGGTTACCTGCCGTTCCGCCATCACCTCCAGCAGGGCGGACTGGACCTTGGGGGTGGTCCGGTTGATCTCGTCGGCCAAAACGATATTGGCCAAAACCGGGCCGGGCACAAACCGGAAGGACCGGCTTTCGGGATCAAACACGTCCACCCCGGTAATATCATAGGGGAGGAGGTCCGGGGTAAACTGGATCCGTTTAAAGAGGAGGGGCCCGCCGTCATCGGCGGCGATGAGGCGGGCAAAGGTTTTGGCGACGGTGGTTTTTCCCAGGCCGGGGTTGTCCTCAATGAGGACATGGCCCCCCGCCAGGACGCTTGCGGTAAAAAGCTCCAGAAACTCCCGCTTCCCCCGGATGATCCGGGCCGCCCCGTTGATAAGGGTTTCCGCCGCCGTGCTGCTACTCATAGGGTAAGTTTAGCATGGGGAAGGGGTAATGAGCAATGCA
>JAITRV010000179.1 GCA_031288215.1 Spirochaetaceae bacterium
CTGCATTTACTCAAAAAAAGAAGAAGAACCACGGACACACACGGACCAACACGTCGGACCTATGGTCCGCTGTTGTTTGAAATTCATGCGTTTGTCCGTGTGGGCGGACCTCTGGTCCGACGTTTGGTCCGTGGTTAAATTTCTTTGGATCTATCGAGTCATTGAGAGTAATCAAGGTGCCGAGACGATTATCCAATAAAAAAGTATGAAAAAAAGTAAATGCAGGAGCCCTGGAGGCAACGCGCACCCTTGATAAGCCGGCGTTCTTCGGTTAGAATTTGTAAAATTGATGAATGAAACCAGTGTGCAAAATGAGAAATTCCTATGGATGACCACCTCCCCCGTAGAGGGTCTTATCTGCCGCCTGGCGATCCCCACCATCACCGTGATGCTTATAAGCGCCATGTACAATATGGCGGATACTTTCTTTGTGAGCTTCCTGGGGACCAGCGCCACCGCCGCGGTGGGGATCGTTTTTCCCCTGATGGCGGTCATCCAGGCGGTGGGATTTATGTTCGGCAACGGCAGCGGGAATTATATCTCCCGGGAACTGGGGGCCCAACGCTACGATAACGCCTCCAAGATGGCGGCCACGGGTTTTGTATCGGCCCTGATCGCCGGGGGATGTATTTCCCTTATCGGGAACATCTTCATTGATCCCCTGACCCTGGCCCTGGGGGCCAGCCATTCCATCCTGCCCCATGCCCGGGACTATATGCGCTTTATCCTCCTGGGGGCCCCCTTTATGGCCTCGTCGTTGATGCTCAACAACCTCCTGCGGTACCAGGGCAGCGCCTTTTACGGGATGATCGGTATGGTGAGCGGCGCTTTAGTCAATATGGGCCTGGACCCCCTGTTTATCTTTGTGCTGAACCTGGGAACCGGCGGCGCCTCCCTGGCCACCATGCTGAGTCAGACCGTGAGTTTCAGCCTGCTCCTCCTGGGCTGCACTAAGAGCGGCAATGTCAGGATTAGACCCAGGGATTTTTCCCCCGGCATTGCCCTGTACCGGGAGATAGTCCGGGGGGGCTTCCCTTCCCTGTGCAGGCAGGGTCTTGCCAGTGTGGCTTCGATCTTCGTGAACCAACGGGCGGTGCTCTATGGGGATGCGGCGGTGGCGGCCCTGTCCATCGTTCACCGGCTTACCATAGTGTCTCAATCCGCCCTGGTGGGCTTCGGCCAGGGATTTCAGCCGGTATGCGGCTTCAATTACGGCGCCCGGCGCTACGACCGGGTGCGCCGGGCCTTCTGGTTCTGTAACAAAGCGGCGGGGCTCCCCCTGCTCATCCTTGCCCTGGGGGGATTTATCTTTGCCCCCCGGATAATCGGTATCTTCCAACTGGACGATAAGCGGGTCATGGAGATCGGGATCTTTTCCCTCCGTCTCCACTGCTGGATATTCCCCTTCATGGGCTGGTTTACCCTCAGCAATATGATGATGCAGACCATCGGGCGGGCCTTCAGGGCGAGCCTCCTCGCGGTTTCCCGGCAGGGGCTCTTCCTCTTGCCCCTGCTGTTCTTCCTGGAGCCGGCCCTGGGCCTCTTTGGGATCCAGCTTACCCAGCCCTGCGCGGATGCCGCCGCCGTACTGCTCTCCCTGCCCCTCTGTATCCCCGTCCTGCGGGAGATGAAACAGGCCGAGGAAAGCCAGGAGCCGCCGGAATAAGGGAATTCCCGGTTTTGAAAAAAGCACGGCCGCTTTCCTTACCTACTGCGGTCCGGGGAAAAAAAAGCCCGTCCGGGGGGGGACGGGCTCAGGGATTTACGATCCAACGGGAGCGACGGGGATTGAACCCGCGATCTCCGGCTTGACAGGCCAGCGCGATAACCAGCTTCGCTACGCCCCCTGAAGTTTCAGTTTGTACACCTTACAATAAACGAAAAAAAAAGTCAAGAGGGCACGAGGCCTTTTGAAAAAAACAAGGCGGTTCCAAAAATCAGCTTTCAGAAACGCCTCACCGGTTCAGGCCACTGACGAAATCGCCTGTTCCGCTTCAAAGATATACCCGCTATTCAGGCAGGCCGTAAAAAGCGGTTCGGGCATGGTTTCTTCAAAGATATTCTCATTTCCGTCACTGATCCGGGTAAGCCGTATCCGGTATCCCTCCTCGGTTTCTTCCAGAATATCAAAATACTCAACCTTATCGAATTGACTTTTAATATGGTACCGTTTCATAGAACCCCCCATAATCTGTTGATACTACACCACAAGGTGTATGGTTATTTATCGGAAGATGGAAACGCGGGGTTAACTAAAAGGACGATTGGGACAGCAGGGATATCCCCTTGGGGGTCAGCAGATTCTGCAGCCGCTTATAGGGAATCACAACCTCAAGCGGCCCTACCGAATAGGGGGCGATCTCGTAAGGGTTCCAGTGGAAACCGACCCCTTCGGAGTTTAGGAAGAAATTCTCCGGAACCTCTACGGAATCATCAAAATAATAGCCCGCCGAGAGGGGTTCCCCCGGAGAGAGCTTTGAATAGCTCCGCAGGGCATCTTCCACCAGGGCTTTAAGCGGCTCCTTCGCGCTTTCCGTGAAGAGATCTTCCGGGAAAAGCCTCCGTTTTTCCGCTGAATCTATCACGAAATACTCCCGTTCCCGCATCCCGTGGGCGCCGCCGGTATAATACTCCTTGAACCGGCTAACGACCATGAGGGGGGGATCGATCCGGACCTGATGATTTTCCCCATAGGACCACTCCCACATGGAGGGAGGCAGATCGGCATCCTCCGCCGGCAGGGAGGCGTAAACCTCATGATAAAAATTTTGATAGTCCAGGATCAGGGCATCCACATACTCCTGGGGCTTTTTTCCTCCATAGAGTAGATCCTGCAGAAGGGGATCCTGAATAAGCCCGTCCCCCGCCGGGTCCAGGAGGGTCACGGATAAATCGAGCAAGGGGCCCCCGCTGCCCCTTTCCGGCATCAGGGGTATGGCCTTTTCTATGACCAGCGCCGGATAGGGAGCGGTTTGGGGCTCGGCGCTTTTCTTTTCGGGCACGGTCTTGGACCCCCCCGCACAGCCGGCTGCCGCTAAAGACAGGATGATGAGGAACCAGGGAATCTTCGCCTTAAAAAACAAAATCTTCATAATGACCATTATGCTATACCGGGCCCGCTTCGTCAATTATTCGGGACATCCACCCGGGGTTTTCAGAGCTTCCCGCTCTATGCTATCGTACGGGGGATGAAAACGATCGACCCAACACAAGAATGGTTCCTGGATGAAAATTTCTGGAAAGCATACGCCCCCATCATGTTTGACGCCAAGCGCTGGGCCGAGGTGCCCGTGGTGGCCGATGGGGTTACCCGGCTGGCGGAACTCGACCTCTACGGCCGCGGGCCGTCCCCTTTGGGCAAGGAGCCGGGGGGGCCCCGGGCGCTGGACCTCTGCTGCGGTTTTGGGCGCATCACTTTGGAGCTGGCCCGGCGGGGCTTTTATCCTACCGGGGTGGACATCACCGGGAGCTACCTGGCCGCCGCCCGGGAAGACGCGGCCTGCGAGGGGCTGGAAGCCGAATGGGTCCACGCCGATGCCCGATCTTTTATCCGCCCCGCCTTTTTCGACCTGGCGGTGAACCTCTACATCTCCTTCGGGTATTTTGAAGACCCCGAAGATGACCGGCGGATGGTAACAAACGTCTACGAGTCCCTGAAACCCGGCGGGGCCTTCATCATCGAAACCTTGGGGAAGGAGATCGCGGTCCGGGATTTTGTCGAGGCTGAATGGTTCGAGCGGGAAGGATACACGGTGCTGACCCGGTATTGCCCGGTGGATTCCTGGGCATCCCTGCAAAACCAATGGATCCTCATAAAGGGGGAAAAGCGGATCGAAAAAACCTTTACCCAGCGGCTCTACGCCGCCTCGGAATTGCGGACCCTCCTGGAGGAAGCGGGCTTTTCCCCGGTGGAGATCTACGGGGACTGGGACAAAGCCCCCTACGATCACCGGGCCGCCGCCCTTATCGCGGTGGGCCGTAAGGGGCGGGGGTAAGCGCGCCCGGTGCCCTTCAATCCAATAACGGCCCCGGTCTCGCCTTAAACGGATGAGGCAATGATAACGTAGGAAATCTTACGCTCCCGGATTATGCTCAAGGGCCTCCACCTCCGAAAGCAGGGGCGGTTCGGCCCCCTGGCGCGCGCAGACCAGGGATGCGGCCTTGTTGGAAAAAGAGAGGGCGGCGGAGAGTTCCTCCCCGCTCAGGGCGGCCAGGGCTGAATCGGACATTTTTCCCCGGAGTTCCAGCCAGGAAAGCAGGGCCCCGTGGAAGGTATCCCCTGCGCCGATGGTATCTACCACGGTGTCCACCACGGTATCCACCACCGGCAGATCGTTCCCCGGGGCCCTCACCCGGAGCAGGCTGCCGTCTTCCCGGCGGAGGGCGGCCTGGGCCCCGTCGGCCCCCAGGGTGCAGACCGCCAGCCGGGGCCCCATCCCCAGGATCTTCTCCAGGGCCCCGTTGCCCCCGATGCCCGGATAGATAAAATCAATATCCGCCTCGGAGAGCTTGACGATCGTCGAGGCGGCTATCCAGGTCTCATACCGGGCGATAGAGGCGGCCCGGTCATGAATCATGAAGGGTCTGATATTGGGATCGAAGGAAATGACCGCCGCCTTCCGGTTCTTTTCCCTGAGGATCAGGGACTCGATCGTGGAGGCCGCCGGTTCCATGGTCATGGCGATGGAGCCGAAGACGATACAGTCGATTTCCGGGGGCAGCGCCGGGGGAAGATCCTCAGGCGAAAAGGACCGGTCCGCGGCGCCTTCGGTGTAGAACCCATAGACCGGTTCTTTCCCCGGTTCAAGCCGCACAAAGGCCAGGGTGGAATGCTGGTCCGAGCGGACAATCAGGTCCGTCTCCGCCTTGTTTTCCCGGAGCCGCTTCATCAGGAGTTCCCCAAAAAAGTCCCGGGAAATCCTTCCCAGAAAGCACACCGGCGCCCCCAGCCTTCCAATCGCCACGGCGGTATTACAGGGGCTTCCGCCGGGACAGGGCAAAAAAACCTCCCCCCTGCCGGGCAGTTCCAGGGGAACCATATCGATCAGTGCCTCACCGCAAATAAGAATCATAAAACGCCTCCATTTCCGCCATTTACCCTCATATTTTACCCTCACATTTTACCCTCACATCACCCTTACAATTCGCCTCCGGAAATCGCCCTTCCCGTTATTCCAAGCGGGATGACTTGCTTTGAAATTAGCTTAGTTATAAAGGTTTTGGGGAATCCCTTCAAGTAAGGGCGCGCTCATGCCCGGAATCGAGGCGTTGAAAACGGAGGCGGCGCCCAAACGTTCCCTTGCATATCCGTCCCGGCCGTGTTATGATAGTCCTCACAACAATGAGAGAACCGCTTCGTTTAACCATCATACTTTAAAAGGAGTTGTATATGGATTTTGTCAAGGACATGCGTCAGAAAGCCTTATCCCTGCAGAAAAAACTCGTACTCCCCGAGGGAACGGAACCGAGGACGATTAAGGCCGCCCGGATCATCGCCGATGAGAAGCTGGCCGCTTCGGTTACCCTGGTCGGTAAGGAGTCGGAAATTTTGAAACAGGCGGAAAAGGAAGGGGTCAAGCTCCAGGGGATCACCATCGTTGATCCCTCGTCTTCCCCGCTGGCAGAAAAATATGCCCATGAATATTATGAATTACGGAAACATAAAGGAATGACCGAAGATCAGGCCAAGACCGAAATGCTCCATTTTCTGCGCTGGGGGGCCATGATGGTCCGCCTGGGGGACGCCGATGCCATGGTCGCCGGGGCCGAAAGCGCCACCGCCGACGTGCTGCGGGCGGGGCTCGCCATCATCGGCACCATCCCCGGTTCCAAGACCGCTTCCTCCTGCTTCGTCATCCAGACCCCGGACAGTAGCTGGGGAGTGGACGGCGCCCTGATCTTCTCGGACTGCGCGGTGATTCCGGCGCCGACCTCGGAGCAGCTTGCGGACATTGCGGAGAGCGCGGCCCAGTCCTGCCGGGAATTCCTGGGGGCCGATCCGGTGGTGGCCCTCCTCTCCTTCTCCACCAAGGGGTCTGCGGATCATGAGAACGTGCAGAAGGTCCAGGCCGCGGTGGAACTCCTCAAGGCCAAGAAGCCCGCCTTTGTCTTTGACGGCGAACTCCAGGCCGATGCGGCCCTGGTTCCTTCGGTAACCGACAAGAAGGCGCCGGGCAGCCCGGTCCGGGGCAAGGTCAACACCCTGATCTTCCCCGACCTCGGGGCGGGCAATATCGGCTACAAGCTGGTCCAGCGCCTGGGCAAGGCCGAGGCCTTCGGGCCCTTCCTCCAGGGTTTTGCCAAGCCCATCAGCGACCTCTCCCGGGGGGCTTCGGTGGAGGACATCGTCGTGACCTCGGCGGTAACCCTGGCCCGGGCAAAATAGGCTCCGCGGCCTGGGATGCCGGTGGGGCGTCGTTCCATGGGGAAGGCCTTTGCCGGGGAGGACGGAAAGGAAAAATTGGCCCGGGCCATTCAGGCCGGGGTCAGGCGGGACTATAAGACCGCGGCCCGGCTCCTGGAGGAAATCCTCTCCGAATACGATGCTCCCCCCCCGGAAGCGTCCCTCTACCTGGGCCGGGCCCTTCACGCCCTGGGGGACTATGCCCGGGCCCTGGCGGCTTTTAAGGATTATCTCACCTTTGCCCCCCATTCGGGGGAAGGGTATTTTTTTACCGGCCGCAGCTATCTCTCCCTGGGGATGCCCCAGCGGGCCATTCCTTTCCTCAAGGAGGCGCTGAACCGCCGTCCGGGCAATCCTCAGGTGATGGCCCTCCTGGGGACGGCCTACCTCAAGGCAAAAAACTCCGCCCGGGCGGTGGAGATCCTTCAGAATGCCGTGGAGGCCGCCCCGGAAAACCGGCGGATCTACCGGGCCTACCTCAACGCCCTCTGTATCCGGGGCATCCGGCTCTGCCGCCGGGAGGATTACGCCCTGGGAATACAGATGCTCCGTTTCGTCCTGGAAAACGGCGTCGACTTTCTCCTCCTCCGCCTGGAGCTGGGCCGGGCTGCCCGGGAATTGAAGTGCATGGAGGAGGCCCTGGACCACTATACTCAGGCGATCAGCTTTGCCCCCGAGGATCCCATGATCCGCTGGTACCGGGCCTCGGCCCTGATGGCCCTGGGCCGGAACGGGGAGGCCCTGGAGGAAATCGAAGGGGTTCGCGCTTCCCTGGGGGGGGAGCTTCCCGACCTGCCCTGGAACAGCAGCCTGGTGGACCTTTTCATAATCCGATCCCAGTTGGACGCCGGCCAATGGCGGCAGGCGGCGGATTCCTGCCGGAACTGGCTCAAGTACCGCAAGCCCGACCCCCTGATCCACGCCCTGGACGCGGAAGCCCTGGGGCATCTGGGGGATTACGGCGCCGCCAGGAACCACCTGGAACGGGCCCTGGAACTGGAGCCCCATCAGCTTCAGCTCTGGTATGCCCTGCTCCTCAATGCCTGGGAGGCAAGGGATTGGGATACCCTGAAACGGGCCCTCTCCCGGGCACAGAAGATCGCCGGGGAGGACGGGGAAATCCGGCGCTTCCGGGTCCTCTACGAGGATGCGGTACGATCCGATGATGCCGCCCCCGCCATGATCGAGGCCCTGCAGGGGGCCATCCGATCCCTGGGGCCGGACCCGGAACTCATGTACGCCCTGGCGGAACGCTACCTCAAGACGGGGCTCATCGAAGCGGCTTTAAGCTGGTTTAAGAAGGTCCTCACCCTCCAGGGGGGCAACGAGAAATCCCACCTGGGGGCCATTGCCGCCCTGGAGGTTCTTTTTAAGGAAGGAAAACCCCGCTCCCGGGAAGAACTCGCCGCCGCCTACGGGGCCTACCTCGACCGCTGGGGGGATAACTACCACATCCGCCGGGACCGGGCCATCTTCTTCGTTAAGGCCGGCGAATTCTCAAAGGCCGTCCCGGAACTGGAACTCCTCCTGGCCTGGGAGAGCGCCAACCCCACCCTGCGCCGCCTCCTGGCCTATGCCTACCGGAAAACCGGCCGTTACCGGGAGGCCGCGGTCTTCCTCAAGGCCCTGCTCAAGGAGAAGCCCGGCGACACCGGCCTGCTCCTGGAGTATAGTCGCTGCCTGGAACGGGCCGGGGCCGCCCCCTATGCCCGGATGGTCCTGGAAAAGGCCCTGGGGGTATTCAACCGCAGCCCGGAGGTCCCCCTGGCCCTGGCCCTCCTCCTCTACCGGGAGCAGAAGATTGAGGCGGCCTTTGACCTGCTCCGGGAAGCCGCCGGCCGGGCCCCCCGGGATCCCCGGCCCTATGAGTGGATGGCCCGGATCTCCCGGAAAATCGGCGCCGCCGCCGAAGCCCTGCGCTACGAGGAGGAGGCCCGAAAAAGAGGAAAAAAGGGATAGGAGGCGGCAAAAGCATTTCCTTTTACCCTGTTTTTACGCTTCCGGTAGTTGCTGAAACGGCAAAAAGGGGTATAATAGGAGAAGGGCCGGTCCTTTGCCGCGGGCGGGGCTTCGGTTCGGTACAAATCGGTCGATAGGGGGGATATTATGGCAGTTAAAGCGATGGACCTGTTTGACGCCTACAATCAGAATCAGTTGCCCAAGGACGAGGGCTATGTCATTTCTTCTTTTTTTAGCAACAACACCGCCTATTCCATATACGAGATCGTTTCCTATTCCGGGGTAAAGACCATTTACCTCAACGATACGGGGCTGACCTTTCAAACCAACGGCAAAAAATTACACATCCTCGTAGAACCCGCCAGTTACCCGAACAAGTCTATGGAACCCTATGTCCGCAACAATACCGAGCAGATCCCCCTCCGGTTCAGCGAACTGGAACAGTTTACCGCCAAAAACCAGAGCAAGATCATGATAGCCAAACATCCCATCGACTCCTTTTCTTCCTTTACCATCCTCAAGCCCTCGGGGATGAATTTCGCCCTGGTATTCTACAAACTTCCGGATCTCTTCGACACCCTGCGGATCTTTTTTGAAAAGACCTTCAACCGGGAAGCGGGGATTCCCCAGGGGGACGCCAAAAAGTGCGCCCAGCGGGTTGCGGAGATCCTCCAGGCCACCATGAGTTTCAGGCTTGAGTTTGAATAGGGCCCCTGAAGGGGAGGCCGCGCTATGCGGGAGTCT
>JAITRV010000198.1 GCA_031288215.1 Spirochaetaceae bacterium
CGGACCGGGACGGCCCGATCCGCCAGCGCCTGCTCCGCCATAATGGCCTCGGAGGTGCTCTCGAAACAGACAATAGCTTCAACCTTCACCGCATCCCCTCCTCCGCCCGGTGGGGGCCGGTTTATATCTTAGCCGAGAAGGGGCATCTTTTCAAGAGGAGGGTCAGGGTATCGGCGATTACTCAAAAAAGGAATAAAAAAGGTGCCTGGCACCACCCCGACCAGGGCTCCTGCATTTACTCAAAAAAAGAAGAAGAACCACGTCGGACCTATGTCCGCCTTGTTGTCTGAAATTCATGCGTTTATCCGTGTGGGCGGACCTATGGTCCGACGTGGTTAAATTGCTTTGGATCTATCGAGTCATTGAGAGTAATCAAGGCACCAAGACGATTATCCCACAAAAAAGTATGAAAAAAGTAAATGCAGGAGCCCTGGGAGCGGGTAATCAGGAGCCCGCGGGCCATAGGCAGGCAGGTTCCCCACGGGGTATAGTGGGGGTGGATTTTCATGAGCCGGAACAGGGGAGCATGGCTTGACGATGGGTTTTTATGCGCTTGAAGACAGGGGCGGGAGCGCCCCCCCAAGCCCGTTCGTGCTTGCGGAGACGGCGGCCTATGCGGTGGTGTATAAGCCCCCCCGGATGCATTCGGCGCCCCTGGCCGTAAATGCCGGGGAAGGGGGAACCCTGTTCCACTGGTATGCGGGATATTACCCGGCAATAACGGCGCTCCGGGGCCGTAAAGACGGGGAGGGGGGGCTCCTGCACCGGCTGGACTACGAGACCCGGGGGCTGGTCCTCTTTGCCAAGACCCAGGGGGCCCTGGACGCCCTGGTCCTCCAGCAGGAGCGGGGCCTGTTTACCAAGGAATACGGCGCGCTCTGCGAAAAGGGCTCCCCCCCCGAGGGCTTCCCCCCGGCCCCGGAACCAGGACCGCCGCCCTTTACCCTGGAAAGCGCCTTCCGCCCCTTTGGCCCGGGCCGCCGGGAGGTCCGCCCCGCGGCCTTCCCCCCGCCGAAGCGCCAACGGAAAGCCGCCGCCCTGGACCGGGGAGGGCCCTATATCACGGAGGTTCTCGAAAAGCTCCCCCTGGGGGAGGGGGTATATTTCCGCCTGGGGATCCGCCGGGGCTTCCGCCACCAGATCCGCTGCCATCTGGCCTGGCTGGGCTTCCCCATCCTCAACGACGGCCTCTACGGGGGACAGACCCGGGGGGAGGGCTTCCTGGCCCTGAAAGCCCAGGGCTTAGCCTTTTACGACCCCCTGACCGGGGAGAAACGGCGCTATGGTATTGAGACTTTGGCGCATGAAGTATACGATAAAGCCTATGGATATGAATGACCTGCTGAGGCCCGGGGCCCGCATTTATTTTATCGGTATCAAGGGGACGGGGATGAGCGCTCTGGCGGAGTTGATGCATAAGAACGGGATCAGGGTTTCCGGCTCCGACCGGGACGAGGTTTTCTATACCGACGGGATCCTCAATGCCGTGGGTATCCCCTATCACGAGTCCTTCGCGGCGGAACATATCGAGGCCGGGACAGACCTGGCGGTGTATTCCGCGGCGTATTCCTTTGAGACCAACCCCGAAATGGCCGAGGCCCGGCGGCGGGGTATCCCCCTGCTCAAGTATACCGACGCCCTGGGGGCCTACTCCGCGGCTTTTGACGCCGCGGGGATCGCCGGGGTCCACGGAAAAACCACCACCACCGCCCTGGCGGGAACCATGATCCGGGCCGTGGGGCTGCCTGCCCAGATCCTGGCGGGCAGCGCGGTGAGCGCCTTTGGGGGGAAGGCGACCCTGAATCTGGGGAACAAGTACTTCGTGGCGGAAACCTGCGAGTACCGGAAGCACTTCCTCGCCTTCCACCCCCGGCGGATTGTCCTCACCAGCGTGGAGCCGGATCATCAGGACTGCTTTCCCACCTACGAATCCATCCGGGACGCCTTCATCGAATATGGGCGGCTCCTTCCCCCCGGGGCGGGGGCCAAACCCGCCGGGGAACTGATATACTGCGCCGACGATCCCGGGGCGGCGGAAGTCGCCGCCGCCCTGGATCGGGAGGGCCGGGGGCTGGTCCTGGTTCCCTACGGCTTTACCGCGGCAGGGGAGTTCGGGATCCGTTCCTTCCGGATTGCCGGGGAACGGACGGTGATAGAGATCCGGGGCTTCCCCGGGGAACTCTTCGTGCGGATTCCGGGACGGCACATCGCCCTGGACGCCGCGGCGGCCCTGGCCTTGACTGCTTCCCTGGTGAAGGCCGAAGGGGGCTGGAACCGGGACCGACAGGAGAAGCTCCGGGCCGCCCTGGAGGACTTCCGGGGAAGCCGGCGAAGGTCGGAGATCCTGGGAGAGCGCGGGGGTATCCTCTTCATGGACGACTACGGCCACCACCCCACAGCCCTGCGGGCCACCCTGGAGGGTCTCAAGGAATTCTACCCCCGGCGCAGGCTCATCGTGAGCTTCATGTCCCACACCTACACCCGAACCGCCGCGCTGCTGGAGGAATTCGCGGCCTCCTTTGAAAAGGCCGATATGGTGATCCTCCATAAAATTTACGCCTCCGCCCGGGAGGCCTACACCGGAGGAATCACCGGGCGCACCCTCTTTGAACGGACCCGGGCCCTCCGGGAGGGGGTGTTCTACGAGGAGGAGCCGGAGGATGCGGCGGAACTGCTCAGGGGGCTCCTCAGACCGGGGGACCTCTTTATAACCATGGGGGCCGGGGACAACTGGAAACTCGGGAGGCTCCTCTTTGACTATTACGAAGGGAGGACCCTATGAAAAGTATGACCGGTTACGCCTTTCAGGAACGACAGGACGAGCGCCTTTCCCTGTCGGTCGAGATCCGGGGCTATAATAACCGCTTCCTGGAAATCTTCGTATACCTTCCCTCCCACCTTTCAGTCCTGGAGGCTCAGGTTAAGGAATACCTCGCCTCCCGCTGCCGCCGGGGAAAGATCGAAGTGAACATCCGCTTGAAGGAACGCGACGGGGATATTTCCGTATCCGTCAACCGGGAAGCGGCCAAGGCCTACTGCCAGGCCATATCGGTTTTAGCCGAAGCCCTGGGCCTGGAGGAAAAGCCCTCTCTGCGGCTGCTTTTGAGTATGGAGGGGGTCCTGGAGGTTGAAAAAAAACGGGACGACGGGCGGATATGGGCCTGTATTGAGCCCCTCCTCAAGGAAGCGGTGGACCAATTCGACGGGGAGCGGATCCGGGAGGGGGAACATACCCAGGCGGATATCCTCTCCCACATCACCCGGCTTGAAACCTCGGTCGCCCTGGCCGCCTCCCACGCGCCGCTTCTGGAGCTTTCCATCCGGGAGAATTTGAAGAACCGGTTTACGGAACTCTTGGGAGACCGGATCGACGAGAACCGCATCCTCGCGGAAACGGCGGTGCTCTTGATGAAGTATACCATATCCGAGGAAATTTCCCGGCTGGGTTCCCATCTGGCGGAATTCCGGGCGGAGACCGAGCGGAACCCCAGCCCCGGGAAAAAACTCGACTTTCTCTGCCAGGAGATGAACCGGGAAGTCAACACCATTGGTTCCAAAAGCACGGACCTGGAGGTCAGCCGGGCGGTGGTGGACATGAAGGATGCCCTGGAGAATATCCGGGAACAGCTTCGGAACGTGGAGTAGGGGAAAAGGGGCTTTTCGGACTTTCCGGGGCAGATCCCTGCCCCGGTTCCCTTCAAGTCTCGGCATATTCCCCGGAATTACCGGTTTATCGGATTAGTCTTAACTAATTCTTGTAAAAACCGGCCTCAAAAGATATGATCAACTACAGGAGTTACTAACATGGAAATCGTTAAAATCGCGTTTTTTGATACCAAGCCTTACGATGTGGATTATTTTGATCCCCTTCTGAAAAACCCGGCCTTTCCCCTGAAACTCAAATACCTCAACGTCAGGCTGGGACCGGATACGGCCGCCCTTGCTTCGGGTTATGACGGAATATGTATCTTTGTAAACGACCGGATAGATGCCGCCACTGCGGACATGCTGTACCGGCAGGGGATTAAAATCGTTGCGCTCCGCTCCGCGGGCTACAATAATGTGGACCTGGACGCCCTGAGGGGAAAGATAGCCGTAGTACGGGTTCCCGCCTATTCTCCCCACGCGATTGCGGAATACGCAGTCTCCCTGCTCCTTACCCTTAACCGAAAAATACATAAGGCATATTCCCGTGTAAGGGAGGGAAACTTTTCCCTTGCCGGGCTTGAAGGTTTTGACCTTTACCGGAAGATCGCGGGAGTTATCGGCACCGGGCAGATAGGGAAGATAACCGCGGAGATACTCCGGGGCTTCGGCATGGAAGTGCTGGCTTCCGATCCGTATCCGGCGGAGGAATGGGCCGGGTCTCACGGCGTTTTGTATGTTGACCGGGAGGAACTTATCCGGAGGGCGGATATTATCAGCCTCCACTGTCCCCTCACGCCGGAAAATAGGCGCTTTATCAACAAGGCGTCCCTGTCTTCCATGAAACCCGGCGCGGTTATCATCAATACCGGCAGGGGCGGCCTCATAGACACCAAAGATCTGATTGGCGCCCTCAAGGATAAACACCTTGGAGGGGCGGCTCTGGATGTGTACGAGGAGGAGGACAAGTATTTTTTCGAGGATCATTCCGGGCAGGTTATCCAGGACGATGTACTGGCAAGGCTTATGACGTTTCCCAACGTGCTTATTACCAGCCACCAGGCGTTCCTTACTCGTGAAGCGCTTTCGGCTATTGCCGAAACCACGCTTGAGAACCTTCGCCTCTTTTTTGAAAAGAATGAACTGCCCAATGAGATAAAAAGCGGGCCGGCTTAATGGGGGGCTTAAACGCTTTTTCGGAAACCGCTTCATCGGGTAAAACTACCGAAATGCCTCATTTTAAAATGTAACCGAAGGGCTGGATGCCTCATTTAGAAAAAAGTAACTTTAGGCCGCCGGTTTCCTTCCGGGAGGAAGGGACTGGGCGGCAAGGGCCTCCCGCAACGCGAGGATGGCCTTGTTGACATTGTGCTGTAAGTGAACCGGATTGTACAGCCC
>JAITRV010000211.1 GCA_031288215.1 Spirochaetaceae bacterium
GGAAGAATGTACCGCACCGTCGCACCGAACGAAGGTTCGATTTAACGGCAACTTCGCGGAATTTTCCGGTTTGCCCTGCCTCGCCGTTATCGACTCTTTATTAAGTGAGATAAATTTACTATACTCGGATCGATGTATACAAGGGAAATACAGGCTCCCCGGCAGAGCCCCATCGAGAACGGAAAACCCCTCCAGGGGACCTGGATGTCCGCTTTTCATGAAGTGGATTTGCTGGACATAGGCCGGCCTTTCTCCTTTCCCGTACCCAAATGGATGAGGGAGTTCAGGGTCAAGGAATGGGAAACCTTTGCGGTCAGGGACGACCGTTTCTTTCTTGAGGGAATAATGGCCAATGTGAAGTATTACCGGTGGGCCCAGGTATACCTGTACGATATTGAAAAGCGGGCGGGAACCATGTTCAGGAAGCTCATTCCCCTGAGCGCCTGGCGGCTGCCTCGGGACCTCCATAATTCTTCGGTGATTAGCCGGTCCTACGGCTTCTTTTTCCGCATCCATAACTGGCTTTACGCGGATACCATAAAGATCGCCCTTGATATTGAGGCCTCCCGGAACCGGCCCGCCTTTACCGCCCATCTGGAGTACGACGCGGCCAGGCAGCAGGCGGCCCCCATGGCGGTGAGCCTGCTCTTTACCGAACGGCGCAGTATGTACGCCTATAAGGTCCTCTCCCCGGTCCGGGGGGATATGGTATTCGGCGGGCAGCATATTTCCCTGGATCCGGCCAGGACCATCGGGATTTTCGGCGATTTTAAGGGGTATTTTCCCTACCGGATGCGGTCAACCTGGTGTACCGGCTTAGGGATCGATCCGGAGAACCGTAAATTCGGCTTCAGCATCGCGGAAAGCCAGACCAGGGAGACCTATAAAAACAACGAAAACGCCCTGTGGGTCGGGGGTAAATTGACCCCGCTGCCGCCGGTGCGGATAACCATGCCCGAGGGGCCCGATAAGGAATGGGTCATCCAGGATGTGGAGGGTATGGTGGATCTGACCTTCACCCCCCTGGTACCGCGGCGAACCGCCTTTAACCTGCTCCTGACCCGGACGGAATATGATACCCCCCTGGGACACTTCAACGGGATGCTGATGGATTCCGGGGGGGATCGGCTTCAGGTACGGAACCTTTTGGGCCGTGGTGAAAAATTATATTTACGGATATAGGATATTTACGATAGGTATGGATAGGGGATATTGACGGATGAGTATAGAAGATAGAAGGTTTATAGAAGATAGAAGGTTATGGTAGCGGTATGGCCAAAAATAAAGGGATCTATGCGCCCGGTGAATTGGGACGGACCCGGAAGAATTTAGGGGAAGTCAACGAGCAGGAGGCAAAGCGGGTGGCCAAACTCCTCGGCGGTGAAGTCGGCGTAGAACGGCCCGAACCTGCCCGGCCGATTCCTAAGCCCCGGTCTGCCCGGGGAGAGCGGAAAACCACGGCGGCTTCTGCCGGCCGGAGCACCCAGGGGCCGCGGTCACGGCCGCGATCCGGGGAACGTTTCCCTGACCGGGAGACGGCGGCAGGCAAACCGGCCCGTTCCAAAACAGGTAATGACGGCGCCGATGATCCCAGGGTTCCCTTCAGACTCGGCTACTGGGAACGGGTCAAAATGGATAGACTGGCCGGGGAGCCCGAATTTGAAATAAAAAAATTTTTGCAGATTTTCCGGTCCATGCTGGCGATTTTTGGAAATATCCCCGATATGGTAAGCCCCTTCTTTGTCAAACGCCGGCTGGACGATTACTATGATCAGATCGAAAGCCTGGTAACGTCCGTCAGAGTCCTGTTCCCCCGGAACAATGTCCGGCGGAATGAACGGCTGAGAAAACTTTCCCCCTTCGCCTTCAATATCCTGAACACCATACGGTACTGGGATATCGAGCGGATCGCCTCGGAAATGAGCCGGATTCAGGTCCACCCCCGGTCGGTGACGGTGGGAGACCTCTCGGATCTCCTCCGGGCCGTATACAAGCCGATTTTTATCCTGGAAGAACTTGATATGGAAGCTCATATCAAGGAAGCCTATAAGCTGCTCTACCGGGTGCTGTACACGGAAGATCCCGTGGAGGCGAAGGAACGATACCAGGAGCTCATCAAAATCTCCTTAAACTCCCTGGCGGTGATCCGCAAAAGCATCCGTTTCCGCCTGTATCCCCTGCTGCTCAAACTCCTCTCCGACCGCTTTTTATCCTATGGAGAGTTCTTCACGGAACGGAAAAACCGCTTTATGGCCTTTCTCGGCGTCGGGGAGGAGAACCAAATCTCCCCGCTGGATGCGGACTTTCAGACAGAGGAAAAAAGGCAGGAGAAAAAAGCCGCCGAGGATGTTACGGAAGATGATGAGGACGATCCCGAGGCAGCGGCGAAAAAGGCGGCCAAGACGGCGGAGAAAAAAGCGATGGGCCGGGGGCTGCAGACCCTGGAACTCCTCTTTCCCCAGGCGGGATGGGAAAAAATCGCCTCCTTCCCGGATTTCTACCCCTATTTTGCGGATATTTTTGATCTCCGTAAAAATTACGAACTTATTTCCCCCTCGGACCCCCTGCAGCAGGTGGTGATCCTCCTGCGGATCCTGGAGGAACTCTTCTTCGGGCTCCGATCGGTCGCCTTCGGCTCTATTATCGGTCCTGACGGGAAATACGAACCGATAAGCGAAGTCATTACGAGTATATTGAACAACTGGAACCGGTGCGTCGAGGTCAGTCTTGAGAAGGAATACCTGCCCCGGCTGGCGGATTACTGCCGTATGCTGGACATTTCTGCCGAAACCCGCCATTCCACCTACGCAAAACGGCTCCTCAATGAACTTCAATGGCTCCGGCGGCTGTCTCTCTTTCCCTATTACAAATTTGACTCCTTTACTCCGCCGCCCGTTCAAAAGAAAGAAATTCCCCCCCTCTATCCCGAGATCAGGCACCTGCGCAGGTACCTCACCGCAATAGCCGCGGGGATAGAGGAGGGAAACAAAAACGGGGGCGCTGAAACGAATGCGCCCTGCACCGGCATCAAGAATCCCTGGGAACCCTACGTGTTCCAGGTCGCAAACCCCCTCTCGAAGCGGCTGGACGCGATCCTGAAGAATCCCAAACAGCGGACCAACGCGTCCCTGGTGTTTTTTACCCTGGCGGTTACCACGGTGCTGGATCATATCATCAATAACGAACACAGTTGGGCCTACGAAAATATGCCGGATGTCCTTTTCCGCAGCGCGAAGGGAGAGGGGATCATCCCGCTGCACAATGTGGATGACAAGATCAACACCGAGGCCATTTTTAAACGCGCCCCGGAGGACTCAGGCGGCGGAGGGGCCGCTCCCGAAGCGGAAGAAAAGCAGCGGCCGGCCCCGCCGCCGGAACAGGGCCCCGCGGCCCCCGCACAGACCCCTCCTTCGGGGGCGCTATAAAAGCCCTGCCGGGACCTCGCTGACCAGGTTTTTCATGATATACTCCCGCCGTTCCGGGGTGTTCTTGCCCATGTAGAAGGTAAGCACCTGGGGAACCACCTTGAGGGTGTTCACCGCCACCGGCACCAGGCGTATATCCTCCCCGATAAACTGGCCGAACTCCTTGGGGCTGATTTCCCCCAGCCCCTTGAAGCGGGTAACCTCGCTCTCCTTCCCCAGGGCCGCCACGGCCCCGTCCCGCTCCTTTTCGTTGTAACAGTAGCGGGTCTCCTTCTTGGTCCGCACCCGGAAAAGGGGGGTCTCCAGGATGAAGAGGCGGCCGGCGGTTACCAGTTCCTCAAAGTAGGAGAGGAAGAAGGTGAGGAGCAGGTTCCTGATGTGGAAGCCGTCGAAGTCCGCATCGGTGGCGATTACCACCCGGGCGTAGCGGAGGCCGGAAACATCGTTTTCGATCCCCAGGGCCATCATCATGTTGTAGAGTTCCTCGTTCTTGTAAATCGCCGTGCGCTTCTTGGCGAACATATTCTCGATCTTGCCCCGGAGGGAAAAGATCGCCTGGGTCATCACGTCCCGGCTTGAAACCATGGAGCCCGCGGCGGAATCCCCCTCGGTGATGAAGATCGTCGAATTCTCCCCCTGGAGGCCGTCCTCCAGGTGGTACTTGCAGTCCTTGAGCTTGGGTATCTTCAGGGCTATCTTTTTGGCCGCCTCCCGGGCCTCCTTTTTGACCGTGTTGAGTTCGGTCCTGAGCTTCTCGTTGGCGATGATCTTCAGTTCCAGGGCCTTGGCGGCCTCGGTGTTCTTGTGAAACCAGTCCTCCACGGCGGCCTTGACCTCGGCGACGATCCAGGGGCGGATATCCGAGTTCCCCAGCTTGTTCTTCGTCTGGCTTTCGAAGACGGGGTTCTTGAGCTTCACCGCCACCGCGGCGATCATCCCCTCCCGCACGTCCTCGCTGCGGTAATCCTTCTTGAAGAAGGCCTGAACCCCCTTGAGGAAGCCCTCCTTAAAGGCGGAAAGGTGGGTCCCCCCGTCGGAGGTGTACTGGCCGTTGACAAAGGAAAAGTATTCCTCCCCGTAGTTGTTGGTGTGGGTGAAGGCCAGTTCGACGGTTCCCTGGTTCGGCGAACCAGGATTCGGCGAACCAAGGTTCGGCTCATTCGAGCGGTTCCCCTTGTAGTAGCCGATGGGGTAGAGGTGGTCCTCCCCGGTTTCCTCCGAGAGGAGGTCGAAGAGCCCCCGCTGGGAGACGTAGGGCTTGCCGTTGAAGACGAGGGTCAGCCCGGCGTTGAGGTAGGCATAGTTGAGGATCCGCCGTTCGATGAATTCGCTGTTGAAGCGGTAGTCCCCGAAGATCTCCTGGTCCGGGGTGAACTCCACATAGGTGCCGTTCTGCTGGGGGCTCTTGAGCTTGCCCGTGCGGCTGCTCTTGAGGCCCCCCCGTTCAAAGACCGCCTCGGCTCCCGCCCCTTCCCGGAAGGCCGCCACCCGGAAATAGGAGGACAGGGCGTTTACCGCCTTGGTCCCCACCCCGTTGAGGCCCACGGAGAACTGGAAAACCTCGTCGTTGTACTTGGCCCCGGTGTTGATCACCGAAACGCACTCCACCAGCTTCCCCAGGGGGATGCCCCGGCCGTAGTCCCGGACCTTGACCACCGCCGCCCCCGCCCCTTCATCCTTCATCTCCACCTCGATGACGGCGCCGTTCCCCATGATGAACTCGTCCACGCCGTTGTCGATGATCTCCTTGAGGAGGACGTAGATCCCGTCGTCGGGGTTTGATCCGTCCCCCAGGCGGCCGATATACATACCGGTCCGCAGGCGGATATGCTCCAGCGAGGAAAGGGTCTTGATCTTCGACTCGTCGTAAGCCCCGGCCCCTGAGGGGCTTTTCCCGGACCGGGCGGGGACTGTACGGGTAGGGCCGGCGGCTCCGGCCTCCGGTTTTTTCCGCCCGGCCGCCGTTGTTGCCGGCTTGGCCGCCGTTGCCGCCGGCTTGGCCGCCGTTGCCGCCGGTTTGGCCGCCGCTGTTGCCGGCTTGGCCGCCGTTGCTGCCGGCTTGGCCGTTGCTGCTGCCGGTTTGGCCGTTGCTGCCGCCGGCTTGGCCGCCGTTGCCGCTGCCGGCTTGGCCGCCGTTACCGCCTTTTTCTCAGTTCTTAATGCCATAAGCCTCTATTCTTTGTAATTCTTCAATATGTTGTTCCGCTTTACGGATCCGTTCTCCCAGGTCCTGAATGGCCGCTTCCTCCGCGGCGATCCGGGACCGGCGTTCCTGAATGGACTTCTCCATCCTGGCAATAGCGCCCCGCTCCTCGTCGATGGCCAGGGACGCCTTGAGTTTTTCGATGCGGCTTTCCAGGTCCCCCAGGGTTTCCCGGGACTCCCCTATTTTTTTGAGGTGGGTCCGGTCTTCCTCGCTCAGGAAAGGGTCAAATTCCCCGGTCCGGTCCGCGGACGCGGCGGTCCCGCACTTCTCAAAGAGGGCCCGGATTTCTTTTTTTACCCGGTCGATCTGTTTTTCCAGGGCCCCAATCCGCCGTGCGGCCCCGCCTTGAACGTTGAGGCCGGCGCTGATCCGCCGCTGTTCCTCCCGAAGGGAGTCGATCTCCCCCTCCAGGGTTCTGAACCGGTCCTGAACCTGGCCGATCTCGGCCAGAAGCGCCGCCTCCTCCCCCTCCTGCCCCGCCGCCCGGTCCTCCGGAAGGGCGAACTTCTTCCCCAGGGTCTCGTAGATCCGCCGTATGCCGGCATGGTGCTTCTCCAGGGATGCATGATAGTACCGGGCCTTGGCGCTCTTGCTCAGCCGGACGAAGATATTCGAGGAATCCTGGGCCTCCAACTCCCCAAGCTGCTCCTCCAGGGCCCGGATCTTGCCGCCCAGGGCGTCAAGCTGCCGCTTAAAGGGCCCGGTCAATTCCTCCCGGGCGGTATCGTCTATGATCCGCTCCCCCAGAAGGGTGTAGAGCCGATCCCGATTCTGTTTGCCGGCGGAAAGGCCCTCTTCCTTGAGGGACAGATGCTCCCCGATCTGCTTCAGCCGCTGGGTATCCGCCTCAATAGCCTTGACCGCTTCCCCCGCATCCCGGACTTCCTTGCAGAGCCGGCGGTATTCACCGGCAAACGCCCCGAAACCTGCCCCGCCGGCGCCTTCCCCCGCGCTTCCGCCGGTATCCCCTGCCCTGACCAGCAGGGATTCCCCCAGCGCTTCCAGCAGCCGGGAGTTGAGACGGAGGGTTTCCTGTCTTAAAAGTTCCAGTTCCTTGATGGTTTTCTTTCGTTCATCCATACTTTTTACTATAAACAAAGGGATTTTTCTTGACAATCCGGCAAGACCGTTCCATCATAGTATAACCCCTCTTTTTTAAAAACCGGTTGCATAATCGGCCTTAAAGAGGGTAAAATCATAACTAAGGTATGAATTGTACTTCAAGGAGAAGCTACGATGAGTTACACCACGGATCTGATAAAAAACGTATCCATCGCCGGACATGGCCAGACCGGCAAAACCACCCTCTTTGAGGGCCTGCTCTTTGCCGGCGGGGTCATTCCCCGGGCGGAAACCGTAGAATCGGGTAAGACCGTGGGGGATTCCACCCCCGAGGAAATCGAACGGAAGATCTCGATCCATGCCGCCTTGGCCCATGTGGAGCGGAAGGGCAAGAAGATCAACTTCTTCGATACCCCCGGTTCGTCTGATTTTGTGGGGGACGTGATCCCCACCTTCCGGGCTTCGGAATTCGTCGTTCTCGCCGTGGACGGCCGCTCGGGGGTCCAGATTGAAACCATCAAGCTCTGGCGCAACCTGGACGGACGGGAGAAACCCCGGGGGTTCATTATCACCAAGCTGGACGACGAGCGGGGCAATTTCCAAAATACCCTGGAAGATATTAAGGAAAAATTCAAGATCACCCCGATCCCCGTCACCATCCCCATGGGATCCGGCGCCTCCTACCAGGGGGTTATCGACATCCTGAACGAAAAGGCTTACTTCCTTCAGGGGGGCGCCCCGGAGAAAGAGGGGGCCATTCCGGAGGAGTTCGCCGCCGCCGCCGCCGCCGCCCGGGAGGCGCTGATCGAGGCCGCCGCCGAGGGGGACGACGACCTGATGGAGAAATACCTGGACCAGGGCGCCCTGGAGGCCGGCGAGATCCGCCGGGGCCTGGTTGAGGCCTTGGCGGATCATAAGATCTTCCCGGTCTTTGTCGCGGTGGCCCCCAAGAATTCCGGCCTCGCCCCCTTCCTGGACTTTGCCGCCGATATAGCCCCCGGCCCCGCAAACACCCAGGATGTCTCCATGGACGCCGGGGGTTCCCGGCATGAATTCCCCATTGACCCGGCCAAGCCCCTGGCGGCCCTGGTGATCAAGACCACCTACGATCAGTTCTCGGGGAAACTCTCCTGGATCAAGGTGATCCAGGGAAAACTCGCCGCGGAATCCGAAGCCCTGAACATTTCGGAAAACAAGAAGGAGCGGATCGGCAAGCTCTACACCTGCCAGGGGAAGAAACTGGAGGAAATCCGGGAACTCTATGCCGGGGATGTGGGGATCATCTCCAAGTCCGCCTCCCTCAGGACCAACGATACCTTAGCCGAAGCCGCGGGGACCGTGAATTTCCTGCCCCTCCGGCTCCCCGAACCGGTCCATTCCGTGGCGGTGAACGCCGCGGCGAAGAAGGACGACGACAAGCTGGGGGAATTCCTCGTGCGGGCCGCGGAGGAGGACCTGACCTTCCGCTACCAGTACAACGGGGAGACCCATGAAACGGTGATCTCCGGCATGGGGGAACTCCAGATTACTATCATCCTGGACAAAATCAAGGCGAACCAGAAGATCGAGGTGGAAACCCACATCCCCCGGGTGGCTTACCGGGAAACGATCACCCGGAAGGCCGGCGCCGAGTATACCCACAAGAAACAGACCGGGGGCCACGGTCAGTACGGCAAGGTCCTGCTGGAAATCGCCCCCCTGCCCCGGGGGGAAAACTACCAGTTCATCAACGCGATCTTCGGCGGCGCCATCCCCAAGAACTATATCCCCGGGGTGGAAAAGGGGGTCCTGGAGGGCATGTCCGCCGGGACCATGGCGGGGTACCCGGTGGTGGACGTGGAGGTCAAGGTGGTGGACGGCAAATACCACCCGGTAGACTCCTCGGAACTGGCCTTTAAGCTGGCCGCCCGGAACGCCTTCCGGGAAGCCATGCGCCATGCCTCCCCTACCCTGCTGGAACCGATCATGAACCTCACGGTTTTTGTGGAAAACAAGTACCTGGGAGACGTGATGTCCGATCTTTCGGGGAAGCGGGGCAAAATCCAGGGCCAGTCCTCCGTCGGCGGGGGCATCGAGGAGATAAAAGCCCAGGTTCCCCAGGCGGAACTCCTGCGCTACTCCATCGATCTCCGCTCAATTACCAGCGGGACCGGCTCTTTCAGCGTGGAATTCGATCATTACGCCCCCATCAGCGGCAAAATCGCCGATGACGTGATCAAAGCGGCCCAGGCCTTCCGGGTACAGGAAGCGGAGGATTAACGTACCCCGTGAGAAGGGGGGTCCGGGGGGCCTCCGGCCC
>JAITRV010000298.1 GCA_031288215.1 Spirochaetaceae bacterium
TCAGGTCTCTTTTCGGTTTCGGAACAGTTGAATTTGGAATTGCCGGTTAAGCTATGACCCCGATGAAGTGTAATGCCGTACCCCTTTGCGCCACAGCGCGGCGCAGGGAATAAGAAAAACAAAACCCGCGAGGGGGCTCGCCATATACAAATACGGGTGGGCCGCGGCCCTGCCGGTAATGAACATGAGGGGCAGGTAATTCATGCAGCCGAAGGGGATAACAAACGTAAAAAACCGCCGTATCCATTTACCGTAGACCGGCAGGGGATAGGCGGTCAGTTCCCTTCCCCCGTCGGTAAAGATGTTGATCAGCTCCAGCCCCTCCAGGGTATAAAAACACACCGTCGCCCCAAGAATGAACACGCCGGTAAAGACGGCGGTCCCCCCGGCGATCATCAGGATCAGGGTAATAATTTTAAGGGGGGACCACAGGATTCCTCCCCGGAAGACAAAATAGAGAAGTAAGGCCAGGGCCAGGAATACCCTGGCAACACGGGTAATCTCGGTCTTGGCCCCCAGGACCTGCAGCATGGGGCTCCGGGGCCGCAGCAGTACCCTGTCAAAATCTCCCCGGATAACCATCCCCGAAAAAGTGTCAAAACCCCTGGCGATACATTCGGAAAGGGCGAAGGCGGTGGATGCCACCGCGAAGCAGAGGATAACTTCCGTAAAACTCCAGTCCCCCAGGCTCCCGAAGCGCCTGAACAGTAATCCTATGCTGACGAAGCTGAAAAGAGTGGTGAGGACCTGGGAGGCCGCCACAAACCACGCGGCAAGACGGTATTCCAGAATGGATTTAAGATTCATCCGGAGGTACTTAAAATACAGGGGCGCCCGGACCTTCATCGCGGCCTCAGCCTCCCTGCACCACAACGCGCCGCAGAGCGGCCCTGAAACCCCAGGCCCCAAGGCCAACCAATACGGCCAGCCACAGGAACTGCACGGCCAGGCCCGCCAAAGCTTTGGCGCCGGCTATGTCCCCGCTCCATACCCTGAAAGGGAAATCCGCGGTGTACCTAAAGGGGAGGAATCCGGTGATTGTCTGCATCAGCGGGGGCATGAAGGGAATGGGGATGATGGCCCCCATAAAAAATTCGCCGGTGACGCCCAGGAGCAGCCTGCCCGCGTAGGGGCTTAGACTCTTAAAGGTGATAAGGCAGCCGAAAAGGGAGAGGGCCGTTGTCAGGAGGGCCGCCATCGCAATGGCCGGAATAAAACACAGGGCCGCGGAAAGATCCGGGGGCAGGTGAAAACCATAGGGCTCGGGGAGGAACGAACAGATTACAAGAATGGGAAAACAGCGGAGCAATGTCCGGGAAATTCTATAGGCGAGAATCCGGGCAAACCAGAAGGCGTAAAGCGAAAGGGGCCGGCAGAGCTCATAGGCCACATTGCCGGAGGCGATTATTTCCAGCAGTTCATTATCCGTGGCCCAGAGCATCACCAGGGCAAGAAAGGACTGCCGCAGCCAGACGAGATCCGCCAGGGCCCTGAAACTCATGGGCGCCGGCTGAACCGCGGCAAGGCCCGCGCTCCGGTAAAAGGCGTAAAAAACGATAAGCTGCATGGCCCCCCAGAAAAACTGTGTCGCCACCCCCGCCCAGGCCGCCGCCCGGTACTGCATCCCCGCGATAAGCCGCGTTTTGAAGATCCCCAAACAGGGTTTCCACCAATGGTACGAACGATACGAATGGCACGGAGCGGTATTCACCTGTCCCCCTCCCGGTAGACCGACGCGATGATCTCCTCGATGGGAGGATTTACGACGCTGAGGTCGGTGATAGGAAGCTTCTCCCCCAGAAGACTCAGGATCCGGGAAACCCCTGTCCTGCCGGAATCTACCTCGTAAATCACCCGGCCCTCTTTTTGGGAAACGATGAGCGCCCCCTCTATGCCGGGAAGATCCGCTTCCCCCTCAAAACTGATCTCCAAACGTTTCACCCGGCCGTAGCGTTCCCGCAGTTTCCCCAGGGGCCCGTCGTATATAAGTTTCCCCTTGCCGATAAGGAGCGCCCGCTCCGTAAGGGACTCAATATCGTCCATGTCGTGGGAGCTTAGGATCACCGTGATCTTCCGTTCCCGGTTAAGGCGGGCGATGATTTTACGGACCGCCAGCTTGGATACGGCGTCCAGGCCGATGGTCGGCTCGTCGAGAAAGAGCACTTCCGGATCGTGGAGCAGGGAAGCGGCAATCTCGCAGCGCATTTTCTGGCCCAGGCTGAGCTGCCGCAGGGGGGTCCGGAGGAGGGGCCCCAGTTCCAGTAATTCCGAAAGCTCTTCCAGATTTTCCCGGAAACGCCGTTCCTCCACGCGGTAAATATCCTTTAACAGATCAAGGGAATCCTGAACCGGCACATCCCACCAGAGCTGGCTGCGCTGACCAAAAACCACCCCGATGCGGGCGACATAGCGTTTGCGTTCCTTCCAGGGGCAGATCCCCATAACCGTACATTCCCCCGAATCGGGGACCAGGATACCCCCCATGATCTTGATGGCCGTGGACTTTCCCGCGCCGTTGGGGCCGATAAAGGCGGCGATTTCGCCCTTTGCCACCGAAAAGGAAATTCCGTCCAGGGCCCGGACCTTGTCATATTCCCGCCGGAAAAGGGACCGGGCCGCCTGGAGAAGGCCCCCCTTCCGCCTGGCAACACTAAAGCTCTTTCGGATGTTCTTTAGTTCGATGATTTGCGGCATTGGCGGGGGATTCCGCGATTTCGCTGTTTTTTCTTCCACCGGCGTCCTCCCAGACACTGTCCGCTTTCCGGCCCGCTAAATTACGGGTGAATAGGGCTTTTTCAGCCATGAATTCAAATTGCGGATTTTTGGAATCCCCATTATACTGACACAAGGACCGGTTGTAAGATGTATGGCCGGAAGACGGGCGGCGATGTTGCCGCGTTTTATAGGAGAATTGATTTATGAAAAAGTACGTTTGCGGCGCCTGCGGTTATGTATACGATCCGGCGGCGGGGGATCCCGATGGGGGGATCAAGCCGGGAACCGCCTTTGAGGATATCCCCGATAACTGGGTATGCCCTGTCTGCGGCCTGGGAAAAAGCGCCTTTAATCCGGAGGACTGATGTTAAGCCGGGAGGATTTTATCTTTACCATCGGTTACGATGGCCCCAACGCGGTGGTGGACAGCCAGGCCAAGAAACGTTACGGCGGCCTTTCCACCCGGGAATTGGCGGCAAAGGGCCTGTTCCGGGCGGCCTACGCCTCGGCGATCTATGCCCGGGCCTCGCAAAAGCCGGAAGGCGGGCAGGCGGGGCAGTCCGGGGATATTAGCGCCCTGGTGGAGGCCTATAACCAGGTTTCGGGCGCCGGCCTGACGGTCGATTCGGCCCTGGATCGCCTCTTTGGGGTCTTCCCCGTGGAGGTAAAGCGGGCCATTGTCCTCTAATCCACCATACTTAGGACCCGGTATAAATCGTGTGGTTGAAAATGAACCACCGGCAGGTTGATTTTACTAAAAATCA
>JAITRV010000305.1 GCA_031288215.1 Spirochaetaceae bacterium
GCTTGGTTACGATCATTGGCTTGTGATTATGTTTCGGAGTTGTTATGAAAAAGAAGATTGTCCTCGCCTATTCGGGGGGATTGGATACCACGGTGATCATTCCCTGGCTCAAGGAAAACTACGATTGCGACATTGCGGCGGTCTGTGTGGATGTAGGCCAGGAGGCGGATTGGCAGACCATCAAACAGCGGGCCCTGGATACCGGGGCGGTCTCCTGCCATGTGGCGGATGTGAAAAAGGAGTACGTGGAGGACTTTGTCTGGCCCGCCCTCAAGGCCTCGGCGGTCTACGAGGACAAGTACCTCCTGGGGACCTCCACCGCCCGGCCCCTGATAGCCAAGGTCCTGGTGGAAGCGGCCCGCAACGTTAAGGCCGCGGCCATTGCCCACGGGGCCACCGGCAAGGGGAACGACCAGGTCCGCTTTGACCTGGGGATCATGGCTTTTGCCCCGGACCTGGAGATCATCGCCCCCTGGAGGACCTGGGATATCAAGAGCCGGGAGGAGGAGATCGAATACCTGGAAAAACGGCATATCCCCGTTCCCATGAAGAAGGAACAGTCCTACAGCCGGGACGACAACCTCTGGCATGTCTCCCACGAGGGGCTGGAACTGGAGGACCCCGCCAACGAGCCCCTGCTGGGGAATATGCTGGAAATGTCGGTCTCCCCGGAAAAGGCCCCGGACCGCCCCGAATACGTGGAGATCCGCTTTGATCAGGGCATTCCCGTCTCGGTAAACGGCACAGACCTCGAGGGGGTGGAACTCATCCGGACCCTGAACAAGATCGGGGGCGCCCACGGGGTAGGCATTGTGGACCTGGTGGAGAACCGGGTGGTGGGCATGAAGAGCCGGGGGGTCTATGAAACCCCCGGGGGGAGCATCCTCTACTATGCCCACCAGGAACTGGAACACATCTGCCTGGACCGCCAGACCTACGCCTTCAAGCAGCATGCGGCCCTGAAGATGGGGGAACTGATCTACGGGGGCCTCTGGTTTACCCCCCTGCGGGAAAGCCTCTCGGCCTTTGTGGACGCCACTCAAAGGACCGTCAGCGGCACGGTGCGGCTCAAGCTCTACAAGGGTTCCATCAGCGCTGCCGGGGTCTCTTCCCCCTTCTCCCTGTACAACGCCAGCATCGCCAGCTTCGCCACCGGGGAACTCTACAACCACGCCGATGCCAAGGGCTTTATCCGGCTCTACGGCCTCCCGGTGCTGGTCCGGGCGATGATGGAAAGCCCCGCCCCGATCCCGGCCTCCTCGGGGCCCGCCCTGGACGCCAAGTCCAAGGGAACCGCGGGCTAGCCCGATAAGAAGGGGGGGTCCGGGGGGCCTCCGGTCCCCCGGCGGGGGTGTGGGGGCGGAGCCCCTGCTTCTTACCGGATCAACCCAGGAGGAAACGACGTGAGTAACGATGAACAGAAGGTTCTGTGGGGAGGGCGGCTTGAGGAGCGGCCCGGGGCGGAGGCCTTTGCCTTCCAGGCATCCATCGGGGTGGACCGGCGGCTCGCCCCGGAGGACATCCGGGGAAGCCGGGCCCATGTGGCCATGCTGGGCCGCCGGGGGATCATCCCGGCGGAGAGCGCCGTCCGGCTGGACGCGGAACTCGCCCGCATCGGCGAAGAACTGGCGGCGGGGACGCTCGCCGTGGAGGAGGCGGCGGAGGACATCCACTCCTTTATCGAGGGGGTCTTGACCCAACGCCTGGGGGATATGGGCAGGATGGTCCACGCGGGCCGCAGCCGCAACGACCAGGTGGCGGTGGACCTCCGGCTCTACCTCAAAAGGGTCGTGCCGGAACTGCGCGGGGAACTGGACGAAACCCTCCGGGTGCTGCTGGACCGGGGGGAGGAACACGCCGGGAGCGTCATGCCCGGCTATACCCACCTCCAGCGGGCCCAGCCGGTCACCCTGGGTTACCACCTCACCGCCTGGGCCGCGGCCCTGGACCGGGACCGCCGCCGCTTTGCCGATGCCCTGGACCGGCTGGACGAGTGCCCCCTGGGGGCGGGGGCCTTAGCGGGATCAACCCTTCCCCTGGACCGGGAAGACACCGCCCGGGCCCTGGGCTTCCGCGGCCCCGCCCTGAACGGGATGGACGCCGTGGCGGACCGGGACTTTGCCCTGGAGCTTTCCGCCGCCTGCGCCATCACCATGACCCACCTTTCCCGGTTCTGCGAGGACCTCGTTATCTGGGCCAGCGAGGAGTTCGGCTTTCTCAAGCTCTCCGACGCCTGGAGTACCGGCTCCTCCATCATGCCCCAGAAGAAGAACCCCGATTTTGCCGAACTCATCCGGGGCAAGGCAGGCCGGGCCACGGGGAACCTCGTGTGCCTTTTCACCCTCCTCAAGGGCCTCCCCTACGCCTACGACAAGGACCTGCAGGAGGACAAGGAGAGCCTCTTCGACAGCCTGGACACGGTCCGCGCCTGCCTCAGGATGTTCCGGGGGATGATGGCCGATGCGGCCTTCGACACGGAGCGGATGGAGGCCGCCTGCATCGGGGGCTTCCTGGAGGCCACCGACGCCGCGGAATACCTGGTCCGCAAGGGCCTTCCCTTCAGGAAGGCCCACGAAGCCGCCGCCCAGGTGGTCCGGGACTGCATCGCCGCGGGGCAGCGGCGTATTGCCGAGCGGAGCCTCCCGGAACTGCGGGAGCGGTCGGCCCTCTTCGCCGAGGACCTCTACGCCGCCCTGGACCCCGCCGCCTGCGTCGCCGCCCGGAATCTTCCCGGCGGAAGCGCCCCGGAGGAGGTCCGCCGCCAGATCCGCCTGCTCAGAAATAGATAGGGAAGCGGGAGGAGCTTGAAACGGGGACTAAGCACGGAAGCGGGGGGATAATTCCTCCCTTCTCCCGGCTATGTGTTAAAGAGGTATTGCCGGAGCTTTTTCATCAGGTCTTCGATGTCGATAGGCTTGCCCAGGTGGTCGTTCATCCCCGCGGTGAGGCATTTCTCGATATCCTCCCGAAAGACATTGGCGGTCATCGCCACGATGGGGATGGTCCGGGCCTCGGGAGCTTCCAGGGCCCGGATTTGGCGGGTAGCCTCGAAGCCGTCCATTTCGGGCATGTGAATATCCATCAGGATGATATGGTATTTTGAGGGGGCTTCCCGGAATTTCTGAAGCACCTCCCGGCCGTTTCCCGCGGTTTCGATGGCGATTCCCGTATCTTCCAGCAGGGTGAGTACGATTTCCCGGTTGATCTCCACATCCTCGGCGAGCAGGAGGGTGAAGCCGTTGAAGACGGCGATCTCGCTTGGGGCGATCTGCTCCGGTTTTGCGGCGGCAGGCGGCGGGACGAGGTGGGAATTGATGCAGTCCATGAGCACCGAGGCGAAGAGGGGTTTCGGGATAAAGCCGTTTACCCCCGCCTTCTGGGCCTCCGCTTCAATGGTACTCCACTCGGAGGCGGAGATCATGATCACCACCACATTATCCCCAAACTGCTGCTTGAGGAGCTGGGTCAGTTCCAGGCCGTTCATTCCGGGCATACGCCAATCCGCAAAAACCAGGTCAAAGGGGGGCTTGCCGACGGACTTTCCCTGGGCCGTTTCGAAGATCCGGTAGGCTTCGCCGCCGCTGGAGGCGGTGGTACAGTTTAAGCCCACGGAATCGGCGAATTCCTTAAAGTAATCCAGGACCTCCGGGGAATCATCCGCCACCAGGATCCGGATCTGCTTCCAATCCCATTTGAAGTCCGCCGTATTCCGAACCGGCGGCTTTCCCTGTTCGACGGTAATCTCAAAGGCAAAGGTGGCGCCCTTTCCCTCCTCGGATTGCACCCAGATCTCTCCCCCCATCAGTTCCACGATGCTCTTGGAAATGGAAAGCCCGAGGCCGGTGCCGCCGTATTTGCGGGCGATGCTGCCGTCGGCCTGTTCAAAAAGGGAAAAGAGCCGCTTTTGATGTTCCGGCGCGATGCCGATGCCGGTATCAATAACCTCGATATGGAGGGTGCAGAGTTTGTTCTTCCCGGGGGTATACCGCTCGGCGGTTTTATTTACCGAAAGGGCGATCGATCCCCCCTCGGGGGTAAACTTCCCCGCGTTGGACAGGAGGTTGGTCAGCACCTGGGCAAGCCGCTGTTCATCCCCGATGATACCGGACGGCACATTCCCGCCGAGGCGGACCACGAAATTCTGCCGTTTCTCCTCAAACTTGAAGTTCATCACGTTGGTCACCCGCTGGAGCATCCGTTCAAAATCGAATTCCGTATAGGAGAGTTCAAATTTACCCGCCTCGATTTTGGACATGTCCAGAATGTCATTGATGACCCCCAAGAGGTGCACCGACGCCTCTTGAATCTTGGACAGGCAGTATTCCCGCTTTTTCGGGTCCTGGGACGCCTGGGCGATGGCGGTCATCCCAATGATGGCGTTCATGGGGGTCCGCATCTCGTGGCTCATCCGGGAGAGGAAATTGCCCTTGGCCATGCTGAACTGTTCCGCCTGCTCCTTGGCGGCGATGAGGGCCTGCTCGGTCTCGTTGCGGATCACGAGGCCGGCGATGATATTGGCGATCAGCCGCAGGGTCTGGATGTCACTCTCGTCCCAGACGCGCCGGGATTGGCGCTCTTCGATGCAGAAAACCCCCCAGAAGCGGCTGTACACCATGACCGGGACGTTGACCACCGCCTTGACCCCCAGCGGCCGGTACCGGGCGGCCAGGACGGAGTCTTCCTCCACGTCGCTGCTGGCCAGGTAGACATCCCCCCGGGTGATAAAGGTGTCGTAGAAAAGCTCCCCCGGCCCAAAGGGCAGGGCCGCGGCGGCGGGGACCGGATGGGCATGGTTCGACCATTCATATTCAAATTTCAGGGTATTCGTTTCCTGATCCAACCGGGCAAGAACGGTCCTGTCGACGTTCATCACGTTCCCGGTCATCAAGAGGGCATTTTTGAAGAGGGTCGAGAGTTCCCCCGACGAGATGAAACTCTGAGAGATCGCCGCCATCAATTCCTGCTGCCGCAGCCTTCTTTGCAGGGTGTCACCGGAGACACCGGAAGAAGGTTTTTCCTTTTTTACGGACAAAAAAAACTCCTGCACTTTTAATATAGCGAAAATCGTCTTTGATGTATAGGGAAAATCGCTTTTTATGAAGCGATTCCCCTTTCTCCGCTCCGAGGGGCGGCTTTTGCCGCGGAAAGCGAAAACAAATGCCGGGAGACTCTTCCCTAAAGGAGCCGGTATAGTATATTATATAAAGAAACGGCTATGAATCTAAGCGGGATAATCACCGGTCCACTATATACCCTCGGATTTTTTACCAGGACCCTCAAGGGATGCTGGAGTTTTATCTTCCGGGGCAATGTCTCCTTTAAGACCCTGATCATGCAGATCCTCTTTACCTTTATAGAGGCCCTGGGGGTTTCTTCCCTCCTGGCCATCGGGATAGGGGCCGCGGTCAATGCCATCGGTATGCCCTTTCTGGCGAGTTTTTCCCAGGAACGGCTCATTTATCCCCTGCTGATCACCATCATCACCCGGGAATTGGGGCCCCTCCTGACCGCCTTCATCATCATCGCCCGGTCGGCCACGGCCATAGCCACGGAAATTGCCACCATGGTCATCTCCCACGAGGTGGAAGCCTATATTTCCGTAGGGGTGGACCCGATAGAACACCTGGCGGTTCCCCGCTTCCTGGGGGTTATCGTTTCCATGTTCCTGCTGAACATCTATTTCTCGATCTTCGGCCTGGCGGGATCCTTTGTGGTGGCCCAGGTCTTTAATCCCCTGCCGGCTTCCGTTTATTTTAATAATTTGCTTCAAATATTGTCAATTAATGATATACTTATCTCAGTCGTAAAGAGCGTGGGCTTTGGGATGATCCTAGCCGTCGTCGCCATTTGTCAGGGCTTTTCGGTGGAACGGGCCAGCACGGAGATCCCCGTGGCGGGCTTAAAAGCGGTGGGGGCCTCCTTTGCCTGGTGTATCATCCTGGATATAGCCCTTTCCGCCCTGTACTATATAGCCTAGGCTGACGGGGATAAAGAGAGGAGTATGGCGGAGGAACCTATCATCGAATTGATAAATACCTCTTTTTCCGCCCAGGGGACGCAGGTGGTTCGGAGGATCTCCTATCGCTTTGAGGAGGGAAAGACCACTGCCCTGGTGGGCCCCTCCGGGGGCGGCAAGAGTACGGTCCTCAAACTTTCCGCGGGGCTCCTGGTCCCCAGCCAGGGGGAGGTCCGCTTCCGGGGACGGGACATCTCCGGGATGAACCGCCGGGAGAACCTGGCTTTCCGCAAGGAGGGGGCGGTGGTCTTTCAGGATTCGGCTCTCTGGGCAAATCAGAGCCTCTATCAAATTCTGGAGCTTCCCCTGAGAATACATTTCCCGAAGATGCCCCAAAAGGACCGGGACCGGCGGATTGCCGAGGTCCTGGATGCGGTGGAGTATAAGCGGGAACTCGACATCCGGCCTTCCATGCTGTCCATGGGGGAGCAGAAGCTCATCGCCTTTGCCCGGGCCATGCTCTGCCGGCCCCGGCTGCTTTTCCTGGACGAATGGACCGAATCCCTGGACGACCAGGCCGCCCAGCGCCTTCTGGCCCTGGTGAAACGCCTGCAGGAGGAACAGAACACGATCATTTTCGTGAGCCACGATTTTAGAATCATAAAAAATCTGGCCGATTATATTATCATGATCCAGGGCGGGGAACTGTACCTTACCCTGACGGCGGAGCAGATCGCGGAGGATGAAGATGTGGCCCATCTGGTGAAAAAAGGAATCGCCTCATGAAGTTTAAGATCCGCTTTGCCGACCAAATCGTGGGCGTCTTTATCGTTGCCGCCCTGATCTCCCTGATCTTTGTGATCATCATGCTCGGTACCCGGCAGCGTTGGTTCGCCAAGGATTTCTTCTATAAGACGTACTTTGATTCCGCCGCGGGGCTGGGGGATACGATGGTCGTCCAGTACAAGGGCTTCCCCATCGGCAGGGTCCGGTCCGTTACCCTGACCAATGACGACCAGGTGGAAGTTACCTTTTCCATTTATGATCAGTACCAAAACCGGGTCAGGGAGGGATCCCTGGTGGAACTCATCGTCAGCCCCATCGGTCTGGGGAATCAGTTTGTCTTCCACCCCGGCCGGGGGGAGGATATTCTGGAGGAGGGGACCCTGGTACCGGTGGTCAATTCCCCCCAGGGCAGGAACTTTGTGCGCCTGGGCCTGGCCAACATCCCCCCCCGGGACGACCGCATTAACCAGCTCATGGCCCAGGTCGACCGGACCCTGGAAAACCTCAATACCCAGATTTTCCCCGGTGTGGACGTTTTGCTGAAGGATATGGACGCCGTCCTGGTGGAAGTGAAGGAGGCGGTGGCCGGCACCGATGCGACCGTCCTGGGCCGTACCTTGGGGGGGGTGGACGAACTGGTCAATCAGGACCTGGATACGATCCTCGCGGACGCGGCATCCATTCTGGAGGATATTAAGGGGATCTCCGGGGATCTGGAGGTCCTCGCCGCCCGCTTATCGGATCCCCAGGGGGCGGTGCTGACGGCCCTGGACCGGAACGGCGCCGTGTACCAGAACCTGGAGGCCTCCCTCAAATCCATAGCGGGAACCCTGCGGAACCTGGAAAGGACCAGCGCCCTCCTGCCTGCCCAGGTGCCGGGGGTATTGGCGGAGGTCAGGAACGTCCTGCAGGGCGCCCAGGACCTGCTCACCTCCCTGTTGAACAACCCCCTCCTGAAAGGGGGGGTCCCCATCCAGGTGGAGATTCAGACCGGCGGTACCAACCCCCGGGATATTCCTTTTTAGGGGAGGTGGGAATGAAGCCCGCACAGGGGTTTATCAAAGCAAGATCCGCCAAGAAGGGAAGGGGATTGATCCGCCCCCCCCTTTTCCTCCTGGTCATGGCCCTCCTGGGGGGCTGTTCCACCGCGCCGAAGCGTCCGCTGGAGGTTTTTACCATCCGGAAGCAGACCGAAACCCAACTGAACCTGGCCAACCATGAGGCGGATCGGGGGAATTACGAGAACGCCCTGGACCTCCTGGAGGAGGCCCAGCGGCTTGCGGTCAGCATCGATCACCCTCCCCTGCTCATCCGGGTATGGCTCTCCCGGGGGAACGTCCTCCTGTCCCTGGGCCGGCCTGAAGCGGCCCAGGCCCTCTGGGAAACCGCCCTGGCAGAGGCGGAACGGGAGGGGAGCCGGGAGCTTATTGCGGCCTGCCGGATCTACCAGGCCCGGGGGCTCCTGCTTGCGGCCGGGCCCCGGGGGGCCGGCCATGCGGAGGAGGTGAAATCCCGGATAAACGGGGAACTGGGCTTCCTCAAAGGGGAAAGCCTGGACAGCGCCCTGGGCTGGATCGTCATCGGCCTGGCCGAGCAGGCCCTGGGCCGGTGGGCCGAGGCGGAACGGGCCCTGGCGCGGGCCCTGGATATCCACGATAAGGAGCGCTACCTGGAATTGGCAGCCTATGACTGGTACCTTATCGCCTCGGTCCGATCCTTATCCGGTCAATACGGGCCGGCCCTGGAGGCCCTGAAAGCGGCCCTGGCCTTCGACCGCCGGGCGGAAAACAGCCACGGCCTGGGGATGGACTGGCGGGCGCTGGGGGACGTGTATAAGAAGGCCGGCCGGCTTGAGGAGTCCGCCGCCGCCTACCGGCGATCGGCGGCTCTGTTCCGCGCGCTTGGGCTGGAAGCGCCCGCGGAAGAGGCGGAACGGAGGATAGGCTCCGGGTAGTTTGTTACGCCGGGGCCTTTCCCCGCGGAGCCTGCGGGGTATTCCCCGCAGGCTCCGGAAATTCTTAGAAATACCGCTTTAACAGGCCCTTGAAGCCGCAGCAGTGGCGGGCTTCGTCCCGGGCCATCTCGTGGACCGTGTCGTGGATGGCGTCGTAGCCCCGTTCCTTGGCCCGTTTTGCCACATCCACCTTCCCGGCGCAGGCGCCGTGTTCCGCCTCGATCCGGAGTTCCAGATTTTTCTTGGTGCTGTCGGTAATAACCTCTCCCAGCAGCTCCGCGAATTTGGCGGCATGTTCCGCTTCCTCGAAGGCGTAACGCTTGTAGGCATCGGCGATTTCGGGATAGCCTTCCCGTTCCGCCACCCGGCTCATGGCCAGGTACATCCCCACTTCGCTGCATTCCCCGTTAAAGTTGGCCCGGAGGTCGTCAATAATATCCTGCTCAACGCCCTTGGCAACCCCAACAACGTGTTCCGCCGCAAACGCGGCTCCCGCGACCTGTTCCTTGAACTTGGCTGCCGGAGCCTTACAGGTGGGACAGAACTCGGGGGGCTGATCCCCGGTATGAACATACCCGCAAACTGTGCAAACCCATTTCTTCATGTCTTTACTCTCCATTAAAGAATATATACAACGGCTTATGCCGTAGTTTTTACGCAGGCCCCTCGTAACGGGACCGCTTCCGTAAACGCCGGGGGCTCTTTCGTACAATAACCGCAGAGGCCGTAAAAAACGGTCTTGCGGTAATCTATACGGAACTCCCCCGCCTCACCGGACTCCTCCGTTTTGAGGATCGCCGGTATGGTTTCCGCCAGAGCGGTAACCAGGCCGGAATCAGGACAGGGGAGATCCACCACCCGTCCGCAGCGGCTGCATACCAAATGGGGATGGGGACGTACATCGCCGTCAAAGCGATCTTCCCCGTTTACCACCCCCAGGGATACCACGATGCCTGCTTCCCGGAAAAAAGTGATGTTCCGGTACACCGTCCCCAGGGAAAGATCGGGAATCTGCGGCTTAAGCTGGTCGTATACCCACTGTGCCCCGGGATGGGATTTCGTGGATTGGATGACCCGTAAAATCGCGTCCCGTTTTCTGCTGTGCTTTCGTTCTCCCTGTTTCATATTTTAATAATAATTCTTATTATTAAAATAGTCAAGCAAATTTTTAAAAATTTTTCCCGGCGCCGGGCCCTCAGCGGTTCATTTCAGCGATAGTTCCGTGCGGGTCCGGCTCGTTTCTTTTGTACGGTTACACCGTTGCCGGGCACTTGCTTCAATAAGGTTCTTTAGGACATAATAGATTAGGTCTTACCATTTATTATCCCCTGGGTATAATAAATGGTATCTCATATTTGTGACATTTCGTAATACTATAGGGAAAGGCCCTTTTTGAGAGGTTATATGCAATCATTAGGGATAAATATCGGATCCACCAGTTTGAAGATGGTGTTGATTGAAATAGACGAGACCGGAGCAAGCCGGGTTGTGTGGAGCGCGGCGATCCCCCATGAAGGGGACTTTGCCGCGGCGGTGCGGAAGCTCCTCGCCGAAGGCCGGGTCAGCGAAGGTACGGCGACCCTCGTAACGGGGAACGAAGGCCGGTTCATGTTTGCCGCGGCGGGTACCCTGGAACCCCTCTGCGTGGAGGCCGCCCTGCGGGCCCTGGACCTCAAGGCCGACGCGGTGGTCAGCATGGGGGGGGAAGACCTGGTGGTCTACTCCCTGGACAGGAAGGGCACCATCATCAACAACTTCTCCGGGAACAAATGCGCCTCCGGGACCGGGGAATTCCTCAAACAGCAGCTTGCCCGGATGGACATGACCCTGGAGGATATAGACCTGGTGCCCGACGATGCCACGGTCTACCCCCTTTCCACCCGGTGTTCGGTGTTTATGAAGAGTGACTGCACCCACCGCCTGAACAAACGGGAAGCCACGAAGAACGACATCGTCCTCTCCCTCTCGGACGTGATGGCCGTCAAGGTCATCGACTTCCTCAAGCGGGCCAAGGTGAACTCCGGCCGGGTGGTCTTGACCGGGGGGATCACCCTGAACCGGCATATCATCCGCTTTATCCGGGAAAAGGCCCCCCACATCGAGTTTATCATCCCCGAAACGGCCTCGGTCTTCGAGGCCCTGGGCGCGGCGGTGCTGGCCCCGGAATCGGGGAGCCCCCTGCCCCAGGGGGACGCGATCCTCAAACCCAACGCGGTCCGCTTCGGCGCCCTGGGGGCCCTGGCGGACTGGAAGGACAAGGTCAGGACCTTCGACAAAAGCGGCGGCACGGTCCGGCGGGACCGGCGCTATATCCTGGGGGTGGACGGGGGGTCTACCACCACCAAGGCCTGCCTCGTGGACATGGATACCGACGAGATCGTGGCCAGCCACTACGGCCGCACCCATGGGGACCCGGTCAAGGCCCTCAAGGAGTGCTTAGGGGTCATCCGGGAGAAGATCATCGCCGATACGGGGGATAATAAGGCCGACATCCGCCTGGTAGCCACCACCGGTTCCTCCCGGGAGATCCTGGGGGTGTTCCTGGAAACCCCCGGGGTCTATAACGAGATCATCGCCCATTCTGTGGGGACCACCTACTTTGACCCGGGGGTAGAGACCATCTTCGAGATTGGGGGCCAGGACGCCAAGTACGTGCTCCTCAAGAATTCGGTCCCCATAGATTACGCCATGAACGAGGCTTGTTCCGCGGGGACCGGCTCCTTCCTGGAGGAATCCGCCTCGGGGGACCTTTCCATCCACAGCGCCAAAGATATCGGCCCCATCGCCCTCAAGGCGGACGCCCCCTGCAAATT
>JAITRV010000319.1 GCA_031288215.1 Spirochaetaceae bacterium
CGTCCCGCCCTGGTGGCCGCCGCCGCGGAGGACCGGCTGGGCTCCCTGATCCTCTGCTGCTGCGCCACCATCGGTACGGTGGTCTTTTCGTTCGTCTCCCCCCAGATCATCCGTTATACGATTGATTCGGTGATCGGGAGCGCCCCCCTGGCGGCGCCGGCCTTTGTCATCCGCTTGGCCAATAGCCTGGGGGGAACGGCCTACCTGCGGCAGAACCTATGGGTCTGCGCCCTCTTTACCCTGGTGGCGGCCCTCTGTTCCGGCCTTCTTAACGCGGTCCGGCGTTATACCAGCATAGAAATGGGGGAGACCATCGCCTGGCGGCTCAGGAATACCCTGTACAGCCATATCCAGCGCCTTCCCTACCTCTGGCATGTCCGCTGCCATACGGGAGACATCATCCAGCGCTGCACCTCCGATGTGGACACGATGCGCAATTTCCTGCAAAACCACCTCAGCGAACTGTTGCGGATCTTCAGCGTGTTCGTGATCGCCCTGGTCATGATGTTTTCCATGGATGTTTTTATGTCCCTCATGGCCCTGGTCCTGATCCCCCCCATTTTTTTGTTTTCCCTCCTGTACTTCAAAAAGGTGGCCCGGGAATTTGCCCGGGCGGACGCCGCGGAGGGGGACATGCAGGCCTGCGCCCAGGAAAACTACACCGGGGTCCGGGTGGTCCGGGCCTTTGGCCGGGAAGCCCACGAAATGGAACGGTTCTCGGCAAGGACAAAGGCCCTGGCGGATATTTGGACGAGTATCGGCAGGATGCTGGGCCTGTTCTGGGGAGCCGGGGATTTCATGAGCGGCCTCCAGCTTGCCATCACCGTGGCCGCGGGGATCTACCGCAGTGTCCAGGGGGAGCTTTCCCCCGGCACCTTCCTGGCTTTTTACACCTACTGCAACTGGATGATCTGGCCCGTCAGGCAGTTGGGCCGGATCCTCTCGGAGCTTTCCAAGACCCTGGTGTCCGCCGGGCGGGTCCGGGAGATTCTGGCGGAGGAACCGGAGACCGATCCCCCCGACGCCCTGCGGCCCCCAACCCGGGGGGAGATTCGCTTTGAGAACGTCAGCTTTAGCTATTCCGGGGAGGATCATGCCATCCCGGTATTGCGGAACATCTCCTTTACCCTTAAACCCGGCGGCACCCTCGCCATCCTGGGGTCCACGGGATCGGGAAAGTCCACGCTGGTACACCTGATCGCCCGGCTCTACGACCTCTCCGCCGGCAGCGGGCGGATCACCATCGACGGCATCGACATCCGCCATATCGCCCGGGATCACCTGCGCCGCCATACTGGCCTCTGCCTCCAGGAGCCCTTCCTCTTTTCCAAAACCATTCGGGAGAACATCTCCGGCGGTTCCGGCCAGCTCCCCATGGAGGAGATCCACGCCGCCGCCGCGGTGGCCCAGGTGGACGGGAATATCCGGGAATTCGACATGGCCTACGAGACCGTGGTCGGCGAGCGGGGGGTTACCCTTTCGGGGGGCCAAAAACAGCGGGTCGCCATCGCCCGGATGCTGGCCGCCAATCCCCCGGTGATGATCTTTGACGACAGCCTCTCCGCCGTGGACACGGAGACAGACATCAGGATCCGCGCCGCCCTTAAGAAACGGGTGGCGGAGGCGGCGGTGATCCTCATTTCCCACCGTATATCCAGCCTTATGCAGGCGGATCAGATCCTGGTCCTCCGGGACGGGGAAATAGAGGAACTGGGGACCCACCAGGAACTTATAGCCCGGCAGGGCAGTTACCGCAGGATTTTTGAACTCCAGCGGGGAGAAGACAATGGCTGATTACGAAGACCTTGACTATAACAAACCCATTTCCCTGGCTATCTGGAAGAAGATGGCCCCCTTTATCGGTCCGCAGAAACCGAATCTAATCCGCTGCGCCGCCCTGATGCTCAGCGCCGCCGCCATCGATGTGATTCTCCCCCTGCTCCTGGGCTACGCCATCAAGCACAACATCGAGCCCCGCAGCAGTCAGGGCATGTGGAGGCTCCTGGCGGCGGCGCTGAGCATGGTCCTTATCCAGGGGATCAACGTCCGCTTCTTCGTGGCCTACGGAATCCGCACGGAGGTGGGGATCGTCCGCGCCGTGCGGAACGCGGTGTTTTTTCACCTCCAGAAACTCAGCCTGGACTACTACAATAAAACCCCTGTGGGCTACATGATGGCCCGCACCCATTCCGACACCGGGAGGATCGGGGAACTGGTGGCCTGGGGGATCATCGACTTTTCCTGGTCCGCCTTCTACTGCATCGGCGTGATCATCTCCATGTTCCTTGTCCACTGGCGTCTTGCCATCATCGTCTGCGCCACCATCCCGCCCCTGGCTATCTTCACCTGGTTCTTCCAGCAGCGGATCCTCTCCGTAAACCGGATTCTGCGGCGCCTCAACTCAAAAATGACCGGGGCCATGAACGAGGGAATCACCGGGGCCCGGACCGTCAAGGTCCTGGTGGCCGAAGATCAGAGCCTCCGCGAATATTCGGCCATCACCGGGGATTACCGGGGCCACGCCAACCGCATGGCCCGGCTGCGCGCAATTTTTATCCCCCTGGTGCTGTTCATCGGTTCCCTGGCCACCGCCGCGGTCCTGGGCTACGGGGGCTACGAAATAGTATTCCTGGGGGCGGATCTCGCGGTGCTGGCAATTTTTCTACAGTACGCCGGCGGTTTTTTTGATCCTATTCAGAACATCGCCAACATCCTTACCGATTTTGTCTCCACCCAGGCCAATGTGGAGCGGGTCTCCGGCCTTTTGGAACAGGTCCCCGGCATCCAGGACAGTAATACTGTTATCGAAACCTACGGCGACGCCTTCCGTCCCAAAAGGGAAAACTGGGAACCTATCCGGGGGGATGTGGAATTCCGGGATGTCACGTTCCGCTACCCCGACGGCGGGGAAAACGTGCTGGAACACTTTAACCTCCGTGTGGAGGCCGGGTCCTACGTGGCCATTGTGGGGGAGACCGGCGCGGGAAAGTCCACCCTGGTCAACCTGGTCTGCCGCTTTTTTGAACCCAGCGCCGGGCAGCTCCTCATCGACGGCCGGGACTACCGGGAGCGGAGCCAGCTCTGGCTCCACAGCGCCCTGGGCTATGTCCTCCAGAGCCCCCACCTCTTTACCGGCACCATCCGGGAGAACATCCGTTACGGCAAACTCAGCGCCGCCGACCGGGATGTGGAACGGGCCGCGGAGATCGTCCACGCCGATAAGATCATCGCCAAACTGGAAAAGGGCTACGACACCGAAGTAGGGGAGGGCGGTGACCGGCTTTCCACCGGGGAAAAGCAGCTCATCTCCTTTGCCCGGGCCGTCCTCGCCGACCCCCGGATCTTCATCCTGGACGAGGCCACCAGCTCCGTCGACACCGAAATGGAAATGCTCCTCCAGCACGCCATAAGCCGGCTCCTGGAAGGCCGCACCAGCTTTGTCATCGCCCACCGGCTTTCCACCATCCGGGGGGCCGACACGATCCTCGTGGTCCACGACGGCAAGATCATCGAGCGCGGCGCCCACAGCGAACTCATGGCCGCCCG
>JAITRV010000048.1 GCA_031288215.1 Spirochaetaceae bacterium
ATAGCATATACGTCAAGAGGAGGGCGAAGGACGCCCGGCCTCTTTGCTTGAAAACAACAGGTTACTGTGATATTTTTGATACCATGAAGAAAAGAAACGCCCCAAAAACCGGGGCGGAGACCATAAACAAACGGGTAAAGCGGGTCCGTGAAGCTCTTTCCATGACCCAGATGGCTTTTTCCCGGGTTCTTGCCCTTTCCAGCGGCTACCTTGCGGGGATAGAAACCGAAAAACGCGCCGTAAACGCCCGGCTTGTCAAGCTTATCTGTTCCTCCTTTACCGTGGACGAGGCGTGGCTGCGGACCGGTACGGGGGCGATGTTCGCCGAAGGGACGGATGAATCCTTCCTCAAACTTGCCAGCCTCTTTCGGGAATTGAATCCCAAATACCGGGAATACCTTTTTAAAGAAATCACCCTTCTTCTCGAAATGCAGGACAGGGGAAATAGTTAAATTCATGGTAAAATTATACTCCGGCATATCTATCATTGCCTGATAGAGGTTCAATATTTTTTGAAAACTATGAAGCTTTTCCAAAACTTTGTTGAAGAGTGGAAAGGCCTCATATTGCATAAAAAACCACTTTCTTGTATAAAATAAAGGTTAAACACAGTGAAAGGAGCTGTCATGGGTGAACACGAGGAGGCTGCGGACCAGTGTCCGCAAATCGCTAATGCTACCGGTTTATATAGCAAAGCGCTTGAACATGATTCATGCGGCATAGGTTTTGTCGCCGATATTAAGGGCAGAAGATCCCATGACATCCTGAAACGGGGCCTTGAAGTTCTTGAACGGATGGAGCACCGGGGCGCCGAAAGCGCGGACAATAAAACCGGCGATGGTTCCGGCGTGCTCATGCAGATTCCCCATGAATACTATGAGAAACTCATTCCCGGCCTTCCCGGGGCGGGAACTTACGGAACCGGGCTGGTTTTTTATCCCGGCTCCGGGGAGAATATAAAGCCCGAAGCTCATGAGCGGATTACTTCGCTGATAGAAAAAACCGCTGCTTCTACAGGGCTTTCGGTTCTTGGCATGCGGGATGTGCCGGTTTCAAGCGGCGCCCTTGGGACCATCGCCAGGTCGGCGGAACCGGTTATACGGCAATTGGTACTGGTTTCCCGGGACAAAGGGGCGGAAACCACAGGCAAACCGGGCGGCGTATCGAACCTGGAATTCCGGCTTTTCGTCTTTAGAAAAAAACTGGAGAAGGCCCTTGGGGCCGATGGGATAGTAAAAAGCGCCGGTAACGAGTGCTACCTGCCCTCCCTTTCTTCCCGGATCATCGTGTATAAGGGGATGATGATGTCATCCCAGTTAAAAGAATACTTTCCCGAGCTTTGCGACGAGGGGATGAAAACCGCGGTAGCCCTGGTGCACTCCCGGTTTTCCACCAACACCTTCCCCAACTGGCCCCTGGCCCAGCCTTTCCGCCTGGTGGCCCACAATGGGGAAATCAACACCATCAAGGGGAACCGCTTCTGGATGAGCGCCCGGGAGGCCCTGTTCAGCCACCCCCGCTTTGGGGAGGCCCTGCGGGACATTCTGCCGGTTATCGAGCCGGACCGCAGCGATTCCGCCAGTTTTGACAACGCCCTGGAACTGCTGGTCATGTCCGGCCGCAGCCTTCCCCACGCCCTGATGATGCTGATCCCCGAATCCTGGAACGAGAAGAACCCCATCCCCGGCGAACTCAAGGCCTTTTACGAGTACCACGCGGGCCTGATGGAGCCCTGGGACGGGCCGGCCTCCATGGTGTTCTGCGACGGCCGCTACGTGGGGGGCACCCTGGACCGGAACGGCCTGCGGCCCTCGCGCTACACCATCACCAAGGACGACCTTATCGTCATGGGCTCCGAAACCGGGGTCCAGGACTTCGCGAGCGGCGAGGTGCTCCGCAAGGGCCGGCTTCTGCCCGGCAAGCTCCTCCTGGTTGACCTGGAGGAGGGCCGCATCATTCCCGACGAGGAGGCCAAGCGGGCCGTGTACCAGCGGCGGCCCTACGCCGAGTGGGTGGCCCGCCAGGTGATAAACCTTAACCAGGAGCTGGACGGCGATTCCGGCGTTCCCCCGGCCTACGCGGGGGCCCTCTACGGGGACCCCCAGTTCAAAAACAGCGGGGACATCCTGTTTATGGAGCGGGCCTTTGGCTACAGCCGGGAGGACCGGGACCGGCTGCTGGCGGTGATGGCCCAGACCGGCCAGGAGCCCACCAGTTCCATGGGCACCGATACCCCGCTGGCGGTGTTTTCCCGGAAGAACCAGCGGGTCTACAACTACTTCAAGCAGATCTTCGCCCAGGTTACGAACCCCCCCATCGACTCGATCCGGGAAGACCTGGTGATGACCCTGACCAGCTTTGTGGGGGCTCACGAGAATCTGCTAACGGAATCCGAGGAACACTGCCGCCGGATCAAGGTGAAGAACCCCATCATGACCCCCGCGGACCTGGAGGCCCTGCGGGAGCTGCGGCCCGCGGTCTTTAAGTCCCGTACCCTGCGGGCGGCCTTCCCCCTCATGCCGGACCAGGGGCAAGCGGGTGGGCGGCCCTCCTGCCTGGAGCGGGCTCTGGACCGCCTGGTTGATGAGGCGGTAGAGGCGGTACAGGGGGGCAGCACCCTCCTCGTGCTCTCCGACCGCGAGACCCTGTCCCCCGCCGCGGGCCTGGTCCCCCTGCCGGCCCTGCTGGCCGTGGGGGCGGTACACCACGCTCTTATCCGGCGGGGCCTGCGGATGCGGGCCGCCATCATCGCCGAGACCGCCGAGCCCCGGGAGATCATGCACTTCGCCCTGCTCTTTGGTTACGGCGCGGACCTGATCGTGCCCTACGGGGCGCTGGCGGCCATTGCGGAGCTGTGCCGGGGCTCCGCGGACGCTTTAGGGCTTCCGGATTTTGCCCACGCCAAAAAGAACTACCTTAAGGGCATGGCCAAGGCCACCCTCAAGGTCATGTCCAAGATGGGGACCAGCACCCTCCGGTCCTACCGGGGCGCCCAGATCTTCGAGGCCCTGGGCCTGGGGGAGGCGGTGATCGACAAGTGCTTCCGGGGAACCCTGAGCCGCATCGGCGGGGCGGGCTTCGCGGAGCTGGAGGCCGAGGCCCTGGCCCCCTACCGGGCGGCCCTGGCGGGGCGGGAAAAGCCCGCCCTTTCCGACTCGCTGCTGGACGAGGCGGGCCAGTACCGCTGGCGGCGGGACGGGGAACGCCACGCCTGGAACCCCGATACCATCCACCTTTTGCAGTGGGCCACGCGGACCGCCGATTATGGCAAATTCAAGCAGTTTACGAAGCTGGCGGACGATCTTAACCGGAGCCCCCACGTGATCCGGGGCTTGCTGGATTTTGCCCTGCCCGGTTCCCCGGAAGCCCCGGAAGCCCCACAGGAGGCCGTTCCCCTTGATCAGGTGGAAAGCGTTGAGGAAATTATGAAACGCTTCACCACCGGGGCCATGTCCTTTGGTTCGATTTCCCAGGAGGCCCACGAAACCATCGCCGAGGCCCTGAACTCCATCCGGGGCCGCTCCAATTCCGGGGAGGGCGGGGAAGACGCGGAACGTTTCCCCCGGCTGCCCGACGGCCGCTGGCTGCGGAGCGCCATCAAACAGGTGGCCTCCGGCCGCTTTGGCGTAACCAGCGAATACCTGGCCAACGCGGTGGAACTGCAGATCAAGATCGCCCAGGGCGCAAAGCCCGGCGAGGGGGGCCAGCTCCCGGGCGGCAAGGTGGCCGCCGCCATTGCCAAGGTGCGCCATTCCACACCGGGGGTCACGCTGATCAGCCCGCCCCCCCACCACGACATCTACTCCATCGAGGACCTGGCGGAACTGATCTTCGACCTGAAAAACGCCAACCCCCTGGCCCGGATCAGCGTAAAGCTGGTCTCCGAAACCGGGGTGGGCACCATCGCCGCGGGGGTTGCCAAGGCCCACGCCGACAATATCCTTATCTCCGGCTACGATGGCGGCACCGGGGCGAGCCCCCAGTCCAGCATCCGCCACGCCGGGCTCCCCTGGGAACTGGGGCTCGCGGAGACCCACCAAGTGCTGGTCCGGAACGGCCTGCGGGGCCGGGTGCGGCTCCAGACCGATGGGCAGCTTAAAACCGGCCGGGACATCGTGATCGCCGGTATGCTGGGGGCGGAGGAATTCGGCTTCGGCACCGCCGCGCTCATCGTCCTGGGCTGTGTGATGATGCGAAAGTGCCACGAAAACACCTGCCCCATGGGAGTCGCCACCCAGGACCCGGAACTGCGCCGGCTTTTCTCCGGCAAGGCGGCCTACCTTATCAGCTTTTTCCGCTTTTTGGCCCAGGAAACCCGGGAGCTCATGGCCTCCCTGGGCTTCACAACCTTCAACGAACTCATCGGTCGCTCGGATCTGCTGGTCCAGCGCAGGGCGGAACCCCAGGGGCCCACGGCCAAATTCGCCGGGGTGAACCTGGAGGACCTGCTCCACCGGGAACAGGGGCCGGATTTTATCCCCGGCGGCGATTCCCGCTACTGCGATACCGACCAGATCCACAAGATCGACCATATCCTGGACCGCACCCTTATCGACCGCTGCCTTGCCGCCCTGGACCGGAAGACCCCGGTGTCCTTTAGCCTTTCCATCAGGAACACCGACCGGGCGGTGGGGGCCATGCTCTCCTACGAGGTAAGCCGCCGCTTTGGCGGCCAGGGTCTGCCGGAAAACTTCGTCACCGTGGACTTTAACGGCTCGGCGGGGCAGAGCTTCGGCGCCTTCCTGGCCCCGGGGATCACCTTCCGGCTGGCGGGCGATGCCAACGACTACCTGGGCAAGGGCCTCTCCGGCGGCCGCATCGTGGCGGCCCCGCCCGAGGGCTCGACCTTTGAAAGCTTCAGGAACATCATCGTGGGAAACACGGTGCTCTACGGCGCCACCTCCGGGGAACTCTACGTGGCCGGCGTGGCCGGGGAGCGTTTCTGCGTGCGGAACTCCGGGGCCTACGCGGTGGTGGAAGGCGCGGGGGATCACTGCGCGGAGTACATGACCGGCGGCCGCCTGGTGGTGCTGGGCGCCGTGGGCCGGAACTTTGCCGCCGGTATGTCCGGCGGCATCGCCTATGTCCTTAACCACAACGGGGATTTTGAATACTTCCTCAACCGGGGCATGGTGGAACTTTCCGGCCTGGACAACGCCGGCGATGAAAATTTTGTCAAGGAGATGATCCAAAAGCACGTCTACTGGACCGGTTCTGCCTACGCCAGGGCCATCCTGGACAACTGGACGGAGAACCGCGGCCTCTTTGTAAAAGTCCTGCCGCTGGAGTACAAACTGGCCATGGA
>JAITRV010000099.1 GCA_031288215.1 Spirochaetaceae bacterium
GGTTAAGGCCTGTGTACCATATCTGATCGTGCTTGTTATTGCGCTGTTGCTCATATCTTACATAGAGCCGATCCCGATGACCCTTGCAAATCTCATTGGCGGCTGAATCGAGAAGCGGCCGCCCGTTACTCCAATCGGTAAACCCCCGGCTTTGCCGGGGGACTCAACAAGCTGGTAAATTTTACGGAGCAAGCGCGGACCTACGGTCCGACGGGGTATCCCCCGGCCTGCCGCCCTCACCGCCGTATTGATTTTTTAGGAAATATCGGTAAACTATGAAGCGGTTCCCCCTCTGATCGGGGTGGGAGCATGGAGGATATGGTGCAAAGGCCGCTGTTCATGGCGCTTGTTTTTTTGTTCTTGGCAGGCCCTCATTCGCTGGAAGCTGAGAACCGTCAAAAGATATATCCGGTGGATTCGGAAATCTACCGGGCGTTGCGGAGCCTCTCTATTTCCCAGGGCCTGGCGCTGCCTTCCACCGCCGGTCCCTGGAGCGAGGATGAGCTTCTCCTGATGTTGGACCGCATCGACGCCGCCGCCTTGAGCGGCGGGGAACAGGAAGCCTATGATTTTGCCGAGGCGGGGCTTTTGCCGAAAAACAGGAACGTGATTTTCAACGCGACGACCTCCCTTGAAGCAAAGGGCCATACCAACCCCGATGATTTTACCTCGAATGATCAATACCTCCGGCATATCAACGAGACCCGGCCCTTCGTCGCCCTGGATTGGGACTTTTTTCTCACCGACCACGCCTATGCCTTTATCGAAATTCCCCTCACCGCCCAGCTTAACTATATGCCCCAGGGGAGCGGCGATCGCCTCCCCCAGTCTTCGATGATTGGCAGCCACGTTTTCGGATTCAACGCGCCCTTTTTTGCGGGCTCTTCCGACTTTGACTTTAATTTCCCCTACCGAACCTTTGCGGCCTTCGGCGGGAAAGGCTGGAGCGTGCAGGCCGGACGGGAGCGGCTTTCCTGGGGGCCCGGGGAGACCGGGAACTATATGATCGGCAGCCAGGTCCACTACCACAATGCCCTGCGGACCGCCTGGTACAACGATACCCTGAAATACACCTATATCATCTCGAACTTCGTGCATCCCCAGGAATATTTCGACTCCCAGGACGGGGGATACGACACGGTCCGGGGGGCCGTGGAGTCTATCCGGGGGCTCAAGCTCTTTATCGCCCACCGTCTTGAATGGCGGACCTTCGGCGGCAGGCTCGGTCTGGCCCTTTCGGAGGCGATCATGTATCAGTCCAAGGATTCCCATATCAGCTTTGACGTTTTTTTCCCCACCATGCTTGTCCATAATCTGTACCGCGGGGAAAACCAGAATTCCCTGCTCACCCTGGAAGCGGATTTTGCGTTCGCCCGGCGCTGGAACCTCTATACCCAGATCGGGATCGACGAGTTGGCGGTTCCCTGGGCGGAAGAAACGTCCTCCGAGGACAACGCGGCAAAGCCGAACCAGGCAGCCCTGATGCTCGGCGTCAAGACCGAACAGAGCCTGGCAAGCGGCATGGTTTACGCCTCCTTTGAGGCTTCCTACACCTCCCCCTACCTGTATTTGGAGGACCTCATTGACGGTACCAACGGGGACTCCTTCGTAGTGGCAAACCGCTATCACGACGGAGCCGGCCCCCTCACCTTTCCCGAAGAATTCCTGGGGTACCGCTGGGGAGGAGACGCCCTGGTCTTTAACCTGCAAGGGGGATACCGGAAATTCGGAAGCTGGAATGTGGAAGGGCGCATCATGGTGATGGCCCACGGGACCTTTGATAAATGGACCGCCTGGAAAGAGATTTACGCCTCGGAGATCGCCTTTCTGACCAACCGCCACCGGGGGGATAATTATATGGATGAAAACGCCGATCGCCGGGATGCCATTTCCTATACCACGGCGTTTTCGCTGTTCGGTTCGTACTTTCTTCAAACGGGCCTTGAACGAACGGGACTCGAACTCTACGGACAGGCGGATGTGGTATGGGTCATATACCCGAAAAATATCAAGGCCTCCCCGCCGGCCACGGATGTACAGCTTACCCTGGGGGTGAGTTATTTTTTTTGAGGCCGCGCGAAGCGTACCCGCGGCGTACCTGCGCCGCATAATAGCATATTGTTGTGTACAACGGGAGGATCTGATTCATGAAGAAAAAACTTTGTCTGCTTTTTGCCTTATTCGCCGGGGCGGCCCTTTCCGCCCAAACCCATGTCTCAATCCCCCTGGAGGATGAGGTCTACCGGCTCATTGACGCGGCCGAAAAGCGGGGGCTCTGCGGGGAACAAAGCCCGGTAAAGCCCTATACCCGCGACCAGGTCCGCGCGGTTCTGGGGGAGATCCTCGCTTCCGGCGATGACCGCCTGAGTGAAAAGGAACGGGGGATACTCCGGGAAGCCGCCGGGAGATTTGAAGACGCCCCCCGTATCAGGATCACCGCCGACGCCGCTTTTTCGGCGGGCTTCTATGCCGGTGATGGCCTCAAATACGGAACCCGGGATTGGCTCAGCGCCGCGCTGCAGGCGGATATCGGAGACTGGTTTTCCTTTGGGTTTAACTTCGGAGGCGGGCTGCTCAAGGTTGACCGGGAGGCGTATACGTACAACGCCTATTACAGTACCGGAGAAAATCCGAATCAGGACCAGAAATGGATGATCGACGTCTACGGCGATCCCCCGGCCTATTTCCCCTTCAGCTACCGGAAAAGCTGGGACGCTTCGGTATGGAACATCCGGGATATCAACAACTCCGGGCAAATCGGCTGGCCCGAAGGCTTCTCCATCGGCTATTCGATAAAGCCGGAACTCGGCGGCGCCGTTTTTGACGGGCGTATACGCTACCGTTTTGGCCGGCTGGACCGGGAATGGGGGACCGCGCCGGAAGGAAACAGCCTGGTATTGAACCGGAACGCCGCCCCCTTTGTCGCGGCGGAAGCCACCGCGGTCTTCTCCGACTGGCTTTCCCTTTCGACCTTGACGGGGATGCTGGAATACGACCCCGTCCTCACCGGCCTCGGCAACTGGGGTTTCCAGAACGCCTTTTCGATCTCCATGATGGAAGTGCGGTATAAGAACTATTTCACGATGGATTTCGGAAGTACCGCGGTATGGCCCAAGCGCTTTGAACTGATGTATTTTCTGCCCAATCCCCTGGCCTTCCTGTTTCAGGGAGCCAGCGGCGACTACGATAATGTCGGCGCCTTCCTCGACCTCAAGGGAACCTGGCCCGGTATCGGCAGCCTGTGGGCGTCCTTCTTCCTGGACGAGGCAACCCCGGAGAAAGACTTTTTTATCCTGGACCGGATGATGTACGCCTATCAGGCCGGCATTTCCGCGCCCCTCCCCTGGCTGTCCTTTGCCACGGCAGCGTTGAGTTATACCAAGATCGAGCCCTACTGCTACACCCATCAGCGGATCGATGTTCCCTGGATTGTCGGTCAAGAGGGCGGCAGGGCCGTTCAGGAGGCCTATGTCAATTTTGGAAGCCCCTTGGGATCCTACCTGCCGCCGAATTCGGATGAGATCAAAGCGCGCCTTGATTTCATGGCCGGAATGAAAACCGCGCTGCATCTTCAATATCAGATGATCCGCCACGGCGCGGATCACGGGAGCAATGCCGTTGACGGCAGCCACCTCTATTCGGAGCTTGCCGGAAACCGAAGCGGGGACCCGATGCTCAGGAAATACTTCCTCCGGGACGGCGCCTACCAGTGGTTCCACATCGTAAAAGCCGGCTTCCGCTCACGCCTGGGGGGCCCCCGCCCGGCCTTTGAGATCTACGGCGAAGCGGGGTTTGTCATTTCCTACTACACCAACATCGAAGGGCCCGCCAATTCCGGTTCTCCCTCGTCCTACCGGATCGTCGATACCCCCGAGTATCCCCATTCGAAATCGGTCATCGCCGCCGTGGGGATCCGGGTGTCCCTGTAAGCGTCCCCCGGGCACAGGCAGCTACCCGGGCCGGCCGGCCCTTCCGGTTTCCTACAGCCGGGTAAACACCCGCACCGTCAGATCCTCCAGGGGATAGGCGGAACAGGGGTGGAAGTACGCGGCGTCCTTGTCCCGCTCCCGTACCCCGTCGCTCTCCGGGCGCTGCCATACCTTCCCGGCGACGAGCTTGCTCCGGCACCACCCGCATTCGCCGCTGCGGCACTGGGTATCCACCGCCAAGCCGGCCCGTTCCAGGGCAACGGCCACCGTTTCCGTGCTTTTGGCGGGGACCTCCTGTTCATCCCGGCCAAAGAGCACCTTCATGGCGTAGGTCCGGTTCTCCTGATCCCGGGGAAAGTCCCGATGGCGCTCGATGGGGCCGCTTTCGCCGTAACATTCTATGCGCCGGCGGGTGGGGCGTATCTTCAGGGCGTCCAATTCGGGGCCGATAAAATCGTAGAGCGCCGGGGGACCGCTGACGTAGAAACCGGCGCTGCCGTAGTCCGGAACCAGCTTCCTGATAAGGTCCCGGGTGATAAAGCCCCGTTCCCCGGTCCAGCCCTTATCGGCCTCGCTGAGGATGTGGTGGATCTTCACCCGGCCGTTACTCCGGGCGGCCCATTCGTCCAATTCGTCCTTAAAGATGATATCCCCGGCCTGGCGGGAACCGTACAACAGGGTAAGCCGCTCAGGGCGATGGGATTCCCGCATATCGCCGATGATGGAACGGAAAATCGTGATCCCGCTGCCCCCGGCGATTCCCACCACATGCGCGGCGTCCCGAATGGCGCTGTAGAAGAGCTGCCCCAGGGGCGCTTCGAAGCGCAGGCGGCTGCCGGCCTGCCAGTGGTCCCAGACATAGGCGCTCACATAACCGTCCGCTTTTTTCCTCAGGGTGATCTGAATCAGGTTATCCCGGTAGGCCGTCATGGGGGGCGAAGAAATGGCAAAGGGGCGGGTGAGGGCCTTGCCGTCGATTTCAAACTTCACGCTCATGTACTGTCCCGCATAGTGCAGGGGCAGGATATGGGGCGCTTCGGGTTTGAGGGTATAGGTGCGGGAGGAAGGGGTCTCCTGCTTTACCTCGGTAATGACCGCGGAGATAAGGCCGGGGTGCAGGCGTTTGGCGAGGTCCGCGACGGGATCGCCGATGTCGAAATTCGGATTCCCCTGATCTATCCATTCCCGCCGGCGTTTCGGCAGTTTGAACCAGCTCGTCAGATCGGCAAAATAGCCGCGGATACGGATCTTTGCTTTTTTTTCCATGTTCCTTACCTCCCCAGTTTTTTAATGGTATCCAGGGCCGTGTCGTGGCCGTTGGTAATGGCGCAGCAGAACCCGTGAGCCCGGCGGCCGTAACCGCCGACAAAATCCAGGCCCGGTACGAATTGCTCTTCCTCCATGGCCAGGGTCCGGGGGACGATGCCGTCCAGGGGGATCATCTCGTAGCCGTAAATATTCCCCTTGGGAGTTCCCGAGTAGCGCACATAGGTGGCGGGGGTCGCCATCTCGATTTCTTCAATATGATCCCTGATGCGGGCGCCGGTGATCCCTTCAAACTGATCGATCAGGGCATTGGCGAATTCCTCCTTGTACCGCATATAGTCCAGGGGATCCGTGTGGCCTATCATGGCGTCGGGATCGTAGAGGCAGGTGAAGTTCATCTGACAGCGGTCCGGGCCGGTGAGATTCGGAATGGCGATGTCCGGACAGGTTACCGATACCTTGGTGGAAACCGCCCACTCCTTGGACTTTTTGTAGATCCGGGTGGTGTCCATATCCTCACTGAAAAAGAATTCATAACTGGTAATCCCCATGTCGGCGGGCAGGGCGTCCAGGCCCAGATAGACCCCAAAGGGGGAAGCCCCCAGGGTCCGGGCGCCGGTCAATTTCAGCGCCCGCTCCGGTACCTCCGCGCGGTTCATGAGCCTGGTATAGACCGTATTGGGGGAGAGGTTGCAGAGCACCCGCTTTGCCCGGATGCGATCCCCCTGGGCGGTGACCACCCCGGTAACGGCACCCTGTTCCGTCAAGAGCCGGAGGACCTCCACGTTGGTCTCGACCTGCCCCCCCAGGGCGCGGATCCGTTCCTCCATGTCCACCGCCAGGGCATGGGAGGTCTTGTTGATGATGTGGGCGCCGTCGCGAATGTAGAGGTACAGCATGAGCCCCCATACGGTGAAGCTCATCTGATCCAGCCGCCGGGTCACGTAGCCGTAGTAGGCGCTGAGGAGGTTCTTGGTGAGGGGGGAAAAGCCCAGGGCCCGGTGGACATCCTCGACGCTGTAGGCGGCGGTGCGCAGGAAGGATGAATACCTGGTGGCCATCACCCTGCCGTCAGGTTTCATGCCGCAGCTGTTAATATACATCAGGGCCTCGTATACCTCCTCGCAGAGCTTGAAGTAGTTCCGCACCTTGGGCCCCTGGCCGGGATCAGCCTTCTCAATGGCGGCGATGGCGTTCTCAATGCCGAAGGGCATGGTGAAATCGGCGTTGTACTTTGAGAGGATCACCCGGTAAGCGTCGGGGACGCAGACGTATTCCGGGAAAACCCCGCAGCGGTCGAGAAATTGCCGCACCCCGCCGTAGGTGTGGCCGTTCTTTCCGTCCCCGCACTCGCAGAGTTCGTGGAGGCTGATCTCAAATTCATAACGTCCCCGGACAAAGCTGCCGGAATACCCTCCGGTCATGTTATGCTGTTCCAGAAGCAGCACCGGAACCCCCTGATGGGCCAGTTCGAGGGCCGCGCTGAGCCCGCCGACACCGCCTCCTACGACGATGACATCGTAGTCCGGCGCATAACGGTTTTCTTGTTTCACTTTTTTCTCTCCTCTGTGGCATACCTCCATTCCGTATGCCGCATGCCTTACTTTCAGCATAAGCCGGAACCGTCCCGAATACAATGAACCGGTGTTTTTTTTTTACTTTTAGGACGATTTTATCGAAGGGAAAGGGGCGGAGGGGAACATGGCATCCGGCACCCAATTCAGGAGGCCGTACAATGGTATATAACAAAACAGGGTTCATAATTCAGGATAATTATGGTTTTTGCTGATTTTCATCATGAAATAGAGTTGACTTATAGTTTGTTTCATTGTATTGTGTCTTGAGATTATGATGAAGCAGCAAAGAAGAGAACGGCTCCTTATTTTCACCCTCGCGTTCCTGCTCTTTCCGGCGGTCCTCTGCTCCCTCTCCATAGGCCGCTTTAGCATGCCGCCGTCCATGGTTTTTCGCGTGCTGTTCGCCCGTCTTACCGGAGCAGAGGTATCCCTCCAGGCGGATAACGTGATTTTCATCATCCGGCTGCCCCGGATCTTCCTGTCCATGCTGGTAGGGGCGGCCCTCTCCCTCTCCGGCGCCGCCTACCAGAGCCTGTTCAGGAATCCCATGGTTTCCCCGGGGGTGCTGGGGGTAACCAACGGAGCGGGGTTCGGCGCGGCCCTGGCCATCCTTTTAAGCCTTCCCTCGTTTTTTATTCAAGGGATGGCCTTTGTCTTCGGTCTTGCAACCGTGGCGCTCGTCCTCTCCCTGACCCGCATGGCCGGGGCCGGAAAGGGGCGGAATTCCACCGTGGTCCTCATCCTGACCGGAACCATCATGAACGCCCTCTTTTCTTCTATTATTTCCTTTACCAAATATGTGGCCGACGGGGACCAAAAATTGCCGGAAATAACCTTTTGGCTCATGGGGAGTTTTGCCCGCTCAGGAAACGGCCGCAACGTGCTGGTCATGCTGGCGGTCCTCCTCTCGGCGGGAACCGTCCTCTTCCTCCTGCGCTGGCGGATCACGATCCTCTCCTTCAGTGACGAGGAAGCCCGCTCCATGGGGGTCAATACCCGGCAGGTCAGGGCCCTGGTGATCCTGGCCTCTACCCTGCTCACCGCCGCCGCGGTCAGCCTCTGCGGGATCATCTCCTGGGTGGGGCTGATCATTCCCCATATCTGCCGGCTCCTGGTGGGGCCGAATAACCGCGCCCTGTTTCCCGCCGTTCTCCTGGGGGGCGCCCTGTTCATGCTCATGGTGGATAACGGCGCCCGGGCCATTATTCCCGGCGAACTGCCCGTGGGAGTGCTGGTCTCCTTCATCGGAGCGCCCCTCTTTTTATATATGCTTTTTTGCGGAAGAAGGGAATGGCTCTAAGCCAAGGGCCGGAAACCGGAGGAATAATGGAACTGGTGTTGGAACATGTGGCCTGCGGCTACGGGAAAAAGACGGTGCTTGAGGATTTTTCCGCCCGGATTTCGTCGGGGGAAATATTCTGCCTCCTGGGGCCCAACGGCATCGGCAAGACCACCCTCTATAAGACCATCCTCGGATTTCTGCCTTCTCTGAAAGGAACCATCAGTATGAACGGCAGGGACATCAAAAGTTTTTCTCCCAAAGAACTGGCCCGGTATATCGGCTATGTCCCCCAGAACCAGAGTTCTTCCTTCGCCTTCTCGGTGCCGGAGGTGATTCTCATGGGCCGCACCTCCCACCTGGCCGCTTTCGAGCAGCCGGGCCGCAGGGACCTGGACGTGGTGGAACGCATTATGGCGGAACTGGGGATTTCCCATCTGGGGGAACGGCTCTACACGGAGCTTTCCGGGGGAGAGCGGCAGATGGCGCTCATCGCCCGGGCCCTGGCCCAGGAACCGGCCTTTCTCATGATGGACGAACCCACGGGGAACCTTGATTTTGGGAATCAGGCCCTGGTGCTCCGGCAGATCCTCGGCCTTGCGGAACAGGGCTTAGGTATCATCATGACCACCCATTACCCCGAGCAGGTGCTCCTGCTTAATACCACGGCGGCCCTGATAAAGCGGGACAAACGCACGGTCAGCGGTCCCGCGCGGGAGGTGCTCACCGAAAGCGTCCTGGGGGAAACCTACGGCGTTCCGGTGGCGGTGGCGGAGTTCCCCTACCGGGACAAGCGCCTTTCTGTTTGTCAGCCCTTGTTAACGTGAGCGATCCGTTGAGGAATTTATAGAAGAATATATACGAAGGAATATGTCATGAAGGAGTGTGTTATGAAAACCACAAGAAACCTGTTGTTCATCGCGGTATCCCTTATGGGGATGTTTATGCTTGCCCTGCCGGTATACGCCACAGGAAAACGGGACGCCTCCGCCTCGGAGCGTGCGCCCTCCGCGGTCGAGAGCGCCTTCAGGATCGTCCGGGACTCCGACGGCAACGAGGTGGAGATCCCCCGGGAGGTGAGCCGGGCGGGACCGGTCATCGGCGCCTTTGCCCAGATGACTCAGGTGGTAAGCGCCGGCGGCGGCAAGATCAGCGCCGCGGCTACCCAGAATATCAGCGCCTATTTTAAGAAGGTGTTCCCCGACTATTCGGTCAGTAACAGCGGCAACTTCAACGCGACGTCGGTGGAGGACCTTATCGCCTCGGGAACCCAGGTTGCCTACGGCCCCGGCACGATCTTTTCGGCGGAACAAAAGGAACAGCTTAAAAAAGCGGGGGTGGCCTTTGTGGCGATTAACAACATCGCCGATGTGGCGGGCCTCTGCGAGTCCTTCCGGATAATCGGCACTATCCTGGGGGAAAAAGAAGCCCGGCGGGCCGATGAATTTGTCGCCTATTACCAGGGGAATATGAAGACCGCCCGGGATCGCAGCGCCGGAATCGATCCCGCGCAGAAGGTGCGGTTCCTCTCGCTCTTCTATTCCGCCAACGCCTATGCCACCACCAACAGCCGGGACATCAGCCATGAGTATATAGAAGCCGCCGGCGGCATCAATGTGGCCAAAGATTACCTGGGGGCCGCCGCGGGCAATTCCCTGACGGTTGACGCGGAACAGATCGTCCAATGGGACCCCCAGGTGATCATGCTCAACAGCCGGCGGGGCGCCCAGGCGGTACTGGACGATCCCGCCCTGCAAGCCGTTTCAGCGGTAAAAAACCGCAAGGTCTACGTATGCCCCTACGGCATCTATCTCTGGTCGGTCCGTTCCGGCGAGGGGGCCATGCTGCCCCTCTGGCTGGGGACCAAACTGTACCCGGACCGCTTTGCCGATGTGGACATGAAAGAGGTGGTGAAACACTTCTTCAACTATTTCTACAACTACGACATCCCCGCATCTGAGATAGACACGGTGCTTGCCGGGGATGCCAGTACGGCCATGACCAGATAGCATATTAAGGAACATATTAAGGAAGACCATCATGCAGAAGAAAAGAATGCTCGGAATTGCCGCGGCGATTGTGCTTGCCCCGGCAATGGTTTTTTCAGGGGGACGCAAAGAGGCCGCCGCAAAAGAGACGCCGGCGGTACAGCCGGCGGAGCTCCATCTCTATGCGGGGGCGGGGCTGCGGGTACCGGCGGAGATCATCATCAAGAATTTTGAAGAAGCCACAGGCCACACGGTTACGGTTGAATGGGCCGGCATGGGGCAGCTTCTGACGCGGTTTAAGACGACCAATACCGGGGATGTCTTTCTTTCCGGCGCGGAGTCCTATGTGGATGAAATCAAAAAGGACGGAAACGTGCTGCTTGACAAGCGGCTGGTCTACCATACCGCGGTAATGGCGGTGCGCCGGGACAAGGCCGCGGGGATCAACAGCTTTGAAGATCTGTCCAAGAGCGATCTGCGCCTTGCCGTGGGGGATCCGGAAGCGATAGCCCTGGGAAAAAGCGGTGAAGTGATGCTGGAAAAGAGCGGCTTTGGGGAGGAACTGCGAAAGAAGATCGTGGTCCGCGCGACTACCGGGCCGCAGCTTTCGATGTATATTTTCAACGGCGATGTGGATGCCGCCATTATGGGCCGGTCAGACGCGGTCAAAAATCCCGACAAAGTCGTGCTGCTGCCCATACCCCCCGGTACGCCCCAGGAGATCAGCGCCATTGCGGCCCTGGCGACCTCGGAACACCCTGATGCGGCGAAGCAGCTCGTGGAGTGGTTTGCAAAGCCCGAGAGCATCGCCGTATTTGTGAATGAAGGCTACCTGCCGTTTGAATGACCCTTCCCGGCGCAGGCTTCCGATCATGGCGTATGCCGCCCTGGCAATTCTGCTCTTTTATATCGCCGGGGCGGCGCTCTCCTTGGTTTTCCAACTGGAAGGCCAGGCGATCCTCAGGGTGCTGAGACAGCGGGAGACCCGGTTTGCCATCGGGCTTTCCCTGGCAACTTCCCTGTGTTCTCTCTCGCTGGCGGTCCTTATCGGCCTCCCCGCATCTTGGGCCATTGTTTCCGGCAGGCCCCCTCTGCGGCCCTTGATCAACATCCTGTTGGACCTTCCAACGGTAACGCCGCCCCTGGTTGCCGGCATCGGACTCCTGCTGCTCCTGGGACAAAAGGGCATCCTTGGGGGGATAAGCCCCCGGCTTGCCTCGAAACTTTTCTCCCCCCTGGGTATCATAATCGCCCAGACCTATGTGGCCCTTTCGATATTTACCCGCAGCGCGGTTTCGGCTTTTCTGTCGATTGACCGGAATTATATCGGCGCCGCCCATAATTTGGGCCTTGGCCCCCTGCGGACTTTCCTGCTTGTCGAAATTCCCCTGATATGGAAACCGCTTCTGGGCGCCTGTATCCTGTCCTTTTCCAGGGCCATTGGCGAATTCG
>JAITRV010000104.1 GCA_031288215.1 Spirochaetaceae bacterium
TCCCCCGCCACGAGCCGGCATGACCGGATTGTCAAGTTCCAAAAATACCGGGACGCGGGGGTGCGGGAATACTGGATCGTGGACCCGGAAGAACAATACATCACGACCCATACCCTCAAAGACGGCGCATACCTCGCCTTCCCCTATGGAGATACGGATACCGTCCCCGTGGCGGTGCTCCCAGGCCTCGAAATCGACCTCGCCGCCATCTTCAAAGAAAGCGGGGAGCTCACTCCTCCCTCCTCACTCCTCCCTCCTTTATGATCTGCTGTAGTTCGGCGCTTCCTGGGTGATGGTGACGTCGTGGGCGTGGCTCTCCCGCAGGCCCGCGGCGGTGATCCTGATGAAGTTCCGGTAACGTTTGAGGTCACCGATGGTCTTGCAGCCGCAATAGCCCATGCCCTTGCGCAGGCCCGAAACCAGTTGGTGGAGGTATTCCCGCAGTTCCCCCTTGTAGGGAACCCGGCCTTCGATGCCCTCGGGGACGGGCCGTTCGTCTTTGCTGATCTGGTAGCGGTCCCGCCCGCCCTTGCTGAGGGCCCCCAGGCTCCCCATGCCCCGGTATTCCTTGTAGATCCGGCCGTCAAAGATGATCTCGCTGCCCGGCGCCTCCTTGAGGCCGGCAAAGAGGTTGCCGATCATCACCACGTCGGCCCCGGCGCCGATGGCCTTGGTGATGTCCCCGGAGAATTTGATGCCCCCGTCGGCAATGACGGGGATGCCGGACTTGGCGGCCTCCTCGGCGCAGTCCCACACCGCGGTGAATTGGGGCACCCCTACCCCGGCCACGACCCGGGTGGTACAGATTGAGCCGGGGCCTATCCCCACCTTCACCGCGTCGGCCCCGGCCTCGATGAGCCGGCGGGTCCCCTCCCTGGCGGCCACGTTGCCCCCGATGACGGGAATGGCGTACTTCTTCTTTATAGCCGCCACCGCGTCTATCACGTCTTTGGTGTCCCCATGGGCGGTGTCTATGACCACGTAGTCCACCTTGGCGTTTTTGAGCAGCGGGAGCCGTATCTCATAGTCCTGGGGGGAAACCGCCGCCCCCACGATGAGCCGGCCCCCCTTATCCGTAGCCGCCTGGGGGAAACGGTCGTGTTTTTCCATGTCCTTCACGGTGATAAGCCCCGTCAGCCGCCCCTCGGCGTCCACCACGGGGAGCTTCTCGATCCGGTGCTTGTCGAATTTCTCCCGGGCGCTGGTCACCGTGGGTTCCCCCTGCTCCACAACGGGGTTCCGGGTCATCACGTCCGCCACCAGCAGGCTGTCGTCCCGGCAGAACCGGAGGTCCCGGCCGGTGATGATCCCCACCAGGCGGCCGCCGCCGTTCAGCACCGGGAGGCCCGACACCCGATAGCTCTCCATGAGGGCCTTCACATCCTTGACCGAAGCCGCTTCCCCCACGGCGATCGGCGAATCAATGACCCAATTCAGGTAGCGCTTGACATTGGCCACCTGCCGGGCCTGGTCCTCGGGGGCAAGGTTCCGGTGGATGACCCCGGCCCCCCCCTCCAGGGCAATGGCAATGGCCAGGGCTTCCTCGGTCACCGTATCCATGGCCGCGGAGACGATCGGGACGTTGATGCGTACATCGGCGCAAAGGGTGGTCTGTACGTCGCAGTCCTTGGGCAGTATATCCGAATATCCCGGCAGCAAGAGCACGTCGTCATACGAATAGGCCTCACGAAACATGGTCATCATATTCCTCCTCAATTAAGCAGTTTAACCACGAACCAACAGGAACCCACGAAGGATCGCGGCGCGTTCAACGGGCGGTTTCGTATGTTCGTATGTTCCTGTGGTTCGTGTTTCATGTTCTTTCTTGCGTATTATTTGTACCGTGCTCCATGAGCGCGCGGTACGCGGCCGCGAGTTCTTTCGCCTTCTTCGCCGCAAGGCCGCAGTAGGCTTCGGGCCGCTCGAAGAAGGCCAGCGGCCCCCCCTCGGGGAGCAGGCCCAGGCCCGCCATCTGCGCCCCTATCCGTTCCAGGATTTCCGGCTCCCCCGCCAGGGCCCCGGCAAAGCTCAGGCCTTCCTGTTCCGCCCGCAGGGTGAGCGTGCGTATCCGCTCGTGGGCGTCGGAGAGCCCGCTTTCCGCCAGGAGGATGTAGGCGCTTTCCGCGAGGATGCCCCCGGGTATGCCCCCGCCGGCGCGGAGGTTGGACAGGAGCCGCTCCCGGTCCGTGCTCAGGCCCTCGACCACCTGGGCCATCCGGCTTACCGCCATGCAGAAGCCGGTAAGGTAATCGGCCACGAAACGCTGGCTCGCCGAATTGGAGAGGTCCCGCTGGTGTTCGCTGATCTGGTCCATGAAGAAGGTGATCACCCGGGGCATGAAGGCCTTCCACAGGCTCTTGACGTGCTCCGAATTCCAGGGGTTCCGCTTCTGGGGCATGGTGGAAGACCCCACCTGGTCCGCGGCAAAGCCCTCCCGGAGTTCCCCGATCTCGGTGCGCTGGAGGTTCCGGAGGTCGTCCGCCAGGTTGGCGATGATCCCAAAGGCGGTGTTGCATTCCAGCAGGAGCCGCAGCAGGTATTCGGGCTCCACCAGTTGGGTGGAGTGCTCCGAGGGTTCCAGGCCCAATTCGGCAAGGTAGCGGCGCTCCAGTTCCTCCGGATCCCGGACGATCAGGGCGGTGGCGTTATAGGCCCCCACGGCCCCGGCGAGTTTGCCCTTGAGCTGCCCCGCAAGGCGCCGGATTTCCAGGATGGACTTGCCCAGCCGGGACACGTATTCCGCCAGGGCAAAGCCCACGGTGATGGGCACCGCGTGCTGGCCGTGGGTCCGGCCCACCTGGGGGGTTTCCGCCTCCCGCTCCGCGAAATCGCAGAGGAGCAGTTCCAGGCGTTTCAGCGCCGGAAGGATCACCTCCCGCACCGCCCCCCGGATGCGGTAGGCCATGCTCGTGTCGAGGATGTCCACGCTGGTGGCCCCCAGGTGGACCAGGGGGGCAAGGTCCGGGGGAACCTTGGTCGTGAGGACGTTCACCAGGGCCCGGATATTGTGCCGGGTCCGCTCCTCCTCGGCATAGACCTCGCCGCTCCCCACCGAAGCGGCGGCCCGCTCCAGGGCCTCCCGCCGCTCCGCCGTCAGCCCTCCCCGCAGGCTCAGGTGGGCGGCGATCAGGGCGATCTCCGCCTTCACGCAGGCCGCCACGGAGGCCTCCTCGGACAGCCAGGGAGAAAGGGCGTCAAACACCGCCCGCTCGGAAAGGGAATACCGGTGATCCAGGGGAGAAATATTTTGAAAAATAGAACGAGCTTCCATACCGGACTATAGCATCCTTAACGCTTTCTTGTCCAGGGGGCGCACAGGGCGAGCCAGGGCTCCCGCATTTA
>JAITRV010000116.1 GCA_031288215.1 Spirochaetaceae bacterium
GGCGGGGCCGGCTCGTCCAGCATGGCCTTGACGGCAAGCTCGATCATGTTGACCCGGCTGATCTTGGAGCAGAAGGGAAAGCTGCGGCTGGCCCGCAGGTTGCACTCGATAACCCGGACGCGGTTCCGCTGGGCCAGAAACTGGATGTTGAAGGGGCCGGTGATGTCCAGGGCCTCCGCTATCCGGCCGCTGATCTTGCGGATCTTGCGGACGGTCTCGATGTAAAGCCGCTGGGCGGGAAGCACTACCGTGGCGTCCCTGGAATGGACCCCGGCGTTCTCCACGTGCTCGGTGATGGCGTGGAAGAGGATCTCCCCCCGTTTGGCCACCGCGTCTATCTCAATCTCCTTGGAGTTTTCCACAAACTTGGAGATCACCACCGGGTGTTCCGCGGACACGTCCGCCGCGTAGCCCAAAAAGGTGGCGAGGCTTTCGTCGTCCCAGGCCACGTTCATCGCCGCCCCGGAGAGGACGTAGCTGGGCCGGATCAGCACCGGGTAGCCCACCTCCGCGGCAAAGGCCCGGGCGGAGGCGAGGTCGGTGAGTTCCCTCCATTCGGGCTGCTCGATTTCGAGCCGGTCCAGGAGGGCGGAGAATTTGTTCCGGTCCTCGGCCATGTCGATGGATTCCGGCCGGGTGCCGTAGATCAGGGCCCCCGCGGCAAAAAGCCGGGTGGCCAGGTTGTTCGGTATCTGCCCCCCCATGGAGAGGACCAGGCCGTCGGGCCGTTCCCGCTCGTAGATGTCCAGGATCCGCTCCAGGGTGAGTTCCTCGAAGTAGAGCCGGTCGCACATATCGTAGTCGGTGGAGACCGTTTCGGGGTTGCAGTTCACCATGATCGAGTAGCGCCCCAGTTTCCGGGCGGTTTCCACCGCGTTGACGCAGCACCAGTCGAATTCCACGCTGCTGCCGATCCGGTAGGCCCCGGAGCCCAGGACCATCACCCCCCGGCCCGAAGGGGCCGCGTCGTCGTTGAGTCCGCCCCCCGGCCCACAACTGCCGTAGGTCATGTAGAGGTAGTTGGTCTTGGCCGGATACTCCGCCGCCAGGGTGTCTATCTGTTTTACCGCCGGCCTGATCCGGTACTCCTCCCGGAGGGTCCGCACCTCCATTTCCCCGACCCCCAGAAATTCCCCGATCCGCGCATCGGAAAATCCCGCCCGCTTCGCCTCCGCGAGCAAAAGAGGAGGGAGGAGGGAGGAGGGAGGAGTTGCAAGAATATCTTCTCCCCCATTCTTCTCTCCTCCCTCCCTCCTCCCTCCCTCCTCCCTCCCCACTAACCGTATCGCTTGTTCCGTTTCCAGGACCTTGGCGATCTTGTGGAGGAACCAGGGGTCGATTTTGGTGAGCCGGTGGATCCGGTCCACGCTCCAGCCCTCGGCCAGCGCCCGGTAGATGATGAAGATCCGGCGGTCCGTGGGCTTGGACAGGGCATCCCGGAGGTTCAGGGCCCCGGCGGCGCAGAACGTTTCATCCGCGGCAAGCCCCGGGGCGCCGATGCCGGTCATCCGCAGGGCCTTTTGCAGGGCCTCCTCGAAGGTCCGGCCGATGGACATCACCTCCCCCACGGACTTCATCTCCGAACCGATACGGTTCTCCACGTGCTTGAATTTGGCCAGGTCCCAGCGGGGCACCTTGACCACGATGTAGTCCAGGGCGGGCTCGAAGCAGGATTTGGTCGCCCGGGTGATCCGGTTCTCGATATCAACCAGGGAATAGCCCAGGGCGAGTTTCGCCGCCACAAAGGCCAGGGGGTAGCCCGTGGCCTTGGAGGCCAGGGCGGAACTCCGGGAGAGCCGGGCGTTTACCTCGATGATGCGGTAATCTTCGCTTTGAACGTCCAGGGCGTACTGGATGTTACATTCCCCCACAATTCCCAGGTGGCGGATCACCTCGATGGAAATGGAGCGGAGCTTGTGGTACTCCGAATCCGAAAGGGTCTGGGAGGGGGCCACCACGATGCTCTCCCCGGTGTGGATCCCCAGGGGATCGAAGTTCTCCATATTACAAACGGTAATACAGTTGTCGAAGCGGTCCCGGACCACCTCGTATTCGATTTCCTTCCAGCCCCCGAGCCATTCCTCCACCAGCACCTGGGGGGTGTGGGCAAAGGCCCGGTCGCAGCGGCGGCGTATATCCCCCTCGTTCCGGCATACACCTGAGCCGGAGCCTCCCAGGGCGTAGGCGATCCGGACCATCACGGGGTAGCCGATCCGCTCCGCCGCCTCCACCGCGGCGCCGGTATCGGTCACCGCGTAACTCCGGGGGGTCTTTGCCCCGATCTCGTTGAGCCGGTTCACGAAACGCTCCCGGTCCTCGGTGTCTTCGATTGCCTTAACCGGAGTACCCAGGACCCGGACGGCGTACTTGTGGAGGGTCCCGTTTCGGTTAAGCTCCACCCCGCAGTTCAGGGCGGTCTGCCCCCCGAAGGAGAGGAGGATCCCCTCGGGCCGTTCCTTTTCGATCACCCGCCGCACGTATTCCGGCGTCACCGGCAGAAAGTAGGTGGAATCCGCCATACCCTCGCTGGTCTGGATGGTGGCGATATTGGGGTTGATGAGGATGGTCCTTACCCCTTCCTCCCGCAGGGCCTTGAGGGCCTGGGACCCGGAATAGTCAAATTCCCCGGCCTGTCCGATCTTGAGTCCCCCTGATCCGAGGAGCAGCACTGATTTATACATATTATTTTTCTTCCATAATAATTATTTGACCATACAGAGGACTTCGTCGCCGTGGGCGCCGGTCAATACCTGGCGTACCGGGTCTACCATGAGATCCATGTCTTCCATGGGGATGGCCCCCAGGAGGACCTCCCCCGCGTCGGGCAGGACCAGGGCAGGACAGGCGGTGTCCCGGTCTTTCCAGTGAATTTCCACCGGTTCCGTAACCTGGGCGATTGTTTTTGTACCGTCGGCGAGTTCCGATTTCCGCTGGCCCCTGACGGTCAGCCCCAGGGCTTCCCGGACCTGTTCGTTGATAACCAGGGTCCCCGATCCGGTATCCACCAGAGCCCGGACCGTCATGCCCCGGATATCCTGCTCCCTGATATAGCCGCGCTGGGCCGCGCCAACATCGGCGGCATTCTTCAAGGTGATTTCAGCATATACGATTCCCATGTCAATTCCTCTCCCTTTCAATATAATTATTCCGTATAATTATTCCGCTTTGCTATGTGTTCAAAGCGCTCATCCGTACTTGTTCCAAAAACCGGTCGATGAGGAACTCCGTGTCCCGGGGGCCGGGACAGCCCTCGGGGTGGAACTGCACAGCCGAGAAAGGGCCCTGGGTGGAACGGATCCCCTCGATGGTGCCGTCGTTGGCGTTGATGAACCAGCTTTCCCAGGTCTTGGGGAGGGATTCCGCTCGGACCGCGTAGCCATGGTTCTGGCTGGTGATGTAGCACCGGGGAGAAGATTCGCCCGCCTCAATGCAGGGCTGGTTTTGGCCCCGGTGGCCGTAGGGAAGCTTGTAGGTGTCCCCCCCGGCGGCCAGGGCCATGATCTGGTTCCCCAGGCAGATGCCGAAGATGGGCTTCCCCAGGGAAAAGGCCCGGCGCACCAGGGCGATGGTCCTGCCGCAGGCCTTGGGGTCCCCGGGGCCGTTGGAGAGGAAGAGGCCGTCGTATTCGACGCCGCTGAGGTCGTGGTTCCAGGGCAGGCGGATCACCTCCACCTGCCGCCGGAGGAGGCAGCGGAAGATGTTCGCCTTGGCCCCGCAGTCGATCAGGGCGATCCGCAGACGCTTCCCCCCTCCCGCTTCCCCGTCAGGGGAGTAGGTTTTTACCTCCGCCGGGGAGACCTCCGCCACCGGGTGGGGGATGATCCCGGAATCCAGGCTTACATCCCGGCTTCCCTCGGTGAGGATCTTCCCCATCATCACCCCGGATTCCCGCAGCCGCTTGGTGAGGGCCCGGGTGTCGATACCGTAGAGTCCCGGGACGTTGTTCTTCTCAAGCCAGGTCGAGAGGGACGCCCCGTTGTCGTAGTGGCTCGGTTCGTCGCAGACCTCACAGACCACAAAGGCCGACACCTGGATCTGGGAGGATTCAAAGTGGAGGGGGATGCCGTAGCCGTCAAAAAAGGGTTCGGCGGTTTTGGGCTTCACCGGCACTCCGTAGTTTCCCACCAGGGGATAGGCGGACACCAGGATTTGCCCCCGGAAACTGGGATCTGTCAGGGACTGGGGGTAACCGGTCATGCCGGTGGTAAAGACCACCTCCCCCGCCTGGGACCGGGCCTTGCCGAAGGACCAGCCCGGGAATTCGGACCCGTCCTCCAATACCAGCCGTGCCGGAATAAGCCGTTTTTTCATACTTCCTTCCTTCCCGGAGAGTCTACCCCGGGGCGCTTTTTTTGACAAGGGGGATCCGGCCGCTATCGTCTTATTTGATGAAAAATAAAGAAGAAGAAATCAAAAATTACCCGGTTTTTTTATCCTTCATCTTCAAAAAAGAGCGGTTTTTTCTTTTTTCATTCGCAATTATGGATGCCTATCCCGCCTTTTTAACCGTGGATTCGAAGAAGAACGTGAGGAGCGGAACATGGGAGCTAACGCTTGCCGGAAGACCTGTTTCATCACCAAAAAGAACCAAATTGAGTACGGAGTTTTGTTTTTTGCGAATTTTTTGGATTAAACCGGACCGCAGTGTTACGATTTCTCAAATTTCCCGCAATCTCTGTATTCTATCTGTATTATATTAAAGGTATCAGGAAATTTCAGTTTCCGGATAAATTTCGCTGAAAATACCGCGATTTTGCGGCCCGATGGCGAATTACACGGCTTGCCGGAGAACCGGTTTTTGGATTTTCGGCGAGTTGAAAACTTTGAGAAGTGGCAAATGTCCAAAGAAGTAGTAACCTTAGTTGAATGGGATGATAAGTATTCGGTGGGGATTCCTCTGATTGATGAACACCATAAAACGTTGATCCGGCTTACCAATGAGTTATACCAGGGGTGTCTGTCGCGGGATAACACGGTCCGGAATATTTCCTTTAACAACACTATCCGGGGGGTTCTGGACTACGTGAAATACCATTTTTCCACGGAAGAACGGATTATGGAAATCGTTAATTACCCCCACCTGGCGGAACACAAGAAAGAACACGAGGATTTTATCATCACGATGGTGGAGAATGCAAAAAATTTCCAAGAGAAAAAGAAATTTGTCCCCAACAACTTTGTCCGTTTCTTAAAAGACTGGGTTCTTTCCCATATCGCCATCGCGGATACCGACTACGCCAAATACATTATTGAGCTCAAGAGGCAGGGCAAAGGGCTGGGGATAAATGCCGGCCCATAGCGGCTTTCCCAAAACGTTAGTTGGCGGCGATAAAGTATGGGACATCCTCTCCTCTTTCTCCTCTGCTCCTCACGGCTCCGCTATAAAGTACCCGCTCTCGTCTATCGTGTACCCGGTGATAGGCGTCGGCGTAGAAGTGTTTGTACTCACGGCGTTCCCCAGTTTAAAACGCGCCTTCCGGGCGCCGTCCGGACTGAGGATACGCTTGCCTACCCAGTTCGAAAGGGAGGCGGTGATGTTAATCTCCAGGTCTATCACGGTCATCCCGCCGCTTAAGGGGCCGCCGATGGTGATGCGGTCGTAGCAGCGTAGGAAGACCCCTTCCGGCCGGGCATCGCCGGACATGATAAAGGTTCCGCTAGAGACAGACACCCCGTTATTACCGGGGAGGTTGGCGGCGGTATTGCCGCTGACTTCCCCGCCGCTCAGGGTAAACTCTCCGCCGTAGAC
>JAITRV010000157.1 GCA_031288215.1 Spirochaetaceae bacterium
GCGCCGATGGCCATGAAGCCCGAATGGCCCAGCGAAAAGAGGCCGGTAAAGCCGTTGACCAGGTTAAGGGAAAGCGCAAGGATGATGTAGATGCCGCAGAGGTTGAAGATCCGCAGGTAGAAAGCCTGAAAAAAGGTGTTCGCCAGGAAAACAAAACCAAGCAGGACTATCATAGCGATAATGGAGAGGGCCGCATTTTGGTTTTTGTTCAGGATCATCCGCGGCCCCCTAGACCTTTTCCACCTGGTGTTTCCCCAGAAGACCCGAGGGCTTCGCCATGAGCACAATGATGAGCAGCACAAAGGCGAAGGCGTCCCGGTAGCCCGTGAGGGTGGGGAGAAAGGCGATGATCATTATCTCAATGAAGCCCAGGAGGAGGCCCCCCAGGACCGCGCCGGAGATATTGCCGATGCCGCCGATGACCGCGGCGATAAAGCACTTGAGCCCTGGAATCATCCCCATGGTGGGGTTGAGCTGGGGGTACTTGATGGCCCACATGATCCCCCCGACGGCGGCCAACACCGATCCTGTGCCAAAGGTAAACGAGACGATTTGGTTCACATCGATGCCCATGAGCCGCGCCGCGGAAAGGTCCGTGGAAACCGCCCGCATGGCCATGCCGGTTTTGGTTTTCAGCACGATGATCAACAGCATGGTCAACAGCATCGCTGTTAATACCGGGATGAAGAGGCTGATGTAGGCCACAGAAACACTGCCGATGTGGGCCACATGGTTGAAGACATCCGGTATCGGGAAGCCCTTGGGCCGCCCGCCGAAAATCACCGTTGCAAGGTTTTCCATGAGAAAGGACGCGCCGATGGCGCTTATCATGATGGAAATTTTGGGGGAGTTCCGCAGGGGCTTGTAGGCCACCCGCTCCAGGGCTATGCCGAAGATGCCCGTGAGGCCGAAGGCGACGATATAGCCGACCCACCAGGGCATGAAAAAGACGGTGGCTGCGTAAAACGCGATATAGCCGCCCAGCATAAACACATCGCCATGGGCAAAGTTGATGAGCCGGAGTATGCCGTACACCATGGTGTAGCCTATGGCGATGAGCGCGTAGAGGCTGCCTAAGGACAGGGCGTTGGAGAGGTGCTGTAAAAATACATCGAAGTTCATAGGCCCTGTCCTTTCGGCTTTTTAGGGATTGACGATGGTCTGGAAGCTAAACTGTCCGTTCTTGACGCTTTTGAGGAAGGCGCTCTTGGTGGCGTCCCCGTTTTCGTCCAGGGTTACGGTTCCGGCGGCGCCCACAAAGCCCGCGGTTTTCGCAATTGCGTCCCGAATGGCCTGGGGTTCAATGGAGCCGGCGCGTTTGATGGCGTCCAGGGCGACCAGATAGCCGTCATAGCCCAGCGCGGTCACCGCCGCGGGTTCCTTGTTGTACCGGGCGCGGTATTCCTTGAGGAAGGATTCCGCCACCGGCGAAGCGGCGACTTCGGAGGCAAAGAAGGTGGAGAACACCGCCCCTTCAACGGATTCCCGGCCCACGTCGATGAATTCCGGGGTCTCCCAGGTGTCGCCGCCGATGAAGGGCGTGGCGATCCCCAGTCCCCGGGCCTGCTGAATCACCAGCGCGGATTCGGTGTAGTTGCCCGGCGCAAAGATCACGTCCGGGTTCAGGGAGCGGATGGTGGTAAGCTGGGCGCTGAAGTCCTGATCGCCGGTGTTGTAGTTCACCGTGGCCAGGACCGCGTTGGGATTGCCCGTGAGGCTCTTGAAGTTGTCGGAGAAGGACTTTGCCAGCCCCACGGAATAATCGTTTGAAATCTCCTGAACGATAACGGCGGTTTTGGCCTTGAGGTCGCTGAACGCGTAGTTGGCCATGACCGTTCCCTGGAAGGGATCGATGAAGCAAACCCGGAAGTAGTAGTCGTTTCCGAGGGTCACCAGTTGGTTGGTGCAGGAGAGGCCGATGACGGGGATCCGCGCGTCCCTGGCGACTTCGCCGCCCGCGATGGCAAACGAGGAACCCCAAGAGCCGAGGATAACCCGGACTTTGTCCAGGTCGATGAGCCGCTGGACCGCGTTGGCCGCTTCGACCTTGTCGGACTTGTTGTCCGCAATGGACAGCTCCACCTTGTAGGTCTTTCCGGCAACCTCAACCGTGGGGAACAGCTCGTTGGCCAGCCGGATGCCCTCAACTTCCATGGCGCCCCCGGCGGCGTTTGCCCCGGTCATGGGTTCAAAGACCCCGATTTTGATCACGTCTCCGGCTGTTCCGGTGTCCCTTCCGCCTCCGGCAAAGGCGGGCAGGGCCAGAAGTGCCATGAGCAGCGCAAGCCCCATCACTTTTGTAACATTTTTCATACAATTCCTCCTTGAAAATAAAATGGTAAAATACCGGGATAGTATGGTGTATTTTGCGCTATTGTTTCAAGGCGATGAAATCCATATACGCTTTTATCGCCCGGCGGGTGGAGTCAAAGGCCAGATCGTCAAAGTTCAGTTCCGAGGGTTTGACAAAGAGCGCCTCCGCAACTTCGCCGGCCTCCAGGATCAGATCCTCCCGCTTGAGGCCCGGGGCCGCGACGGCAAAGAAAAAATCGCAGGTATTGTAGACGATGTTCCTATAGGGGTACCGGTTGGGGAAGGAGGCGAAGAGGACGCAGTCCGGCCCCGGGTCCCAGCCCAGCTCCTCCCGGCATTCCCGGCGCAGCCCCTCGAACGCGCCTTCCCCGGGGTCCACGAAGCCGCCGGGCAGATCCAGCTTCCCCCTGCCAGGCTCCTTGTCCCGGACCAGGAGGATGATTTCCTCCCCCACGCTGATAACGCAGCCCGTGGCCGCGGCGGTGTTGTGGTAGTATACAAACCCGCAGTCCGGGCAATGGAACACCTTGTTGTGTTCAAACCGGATCTTTGCTGAGCCGCAAGAGGGGCAATATCGGAACATGGGTTCGCCTCGTTGAATCAGATTTTTCT
>JAITRV010000184.1 GCA_031288215.1 Spirochaetaceae bacterium
TGGGCCAACCGGCTTATGCTTTCCCTGGGTGAACCGGACGGCGGCGGGCTCCCGCGGTAGTATAGAGCCCCCGCTTCTTCATATTTTAACGGATCCCTGTACGCAAACTTGATCCTTTCCCGATCCGGAATGTATAATGCTCATATCATGGAGAGAAATGAAATTTTTGTGATCTACGGCGACAAGCCGGCGGATATGGCGATCAGGCTGGCGGAAGCGGCGGATCTTGAGGCCCTCATAGGGGATAAAAAAAAGCGCATAGGCCTCAAGCCGAATCTGGTCGTCTCCAGGCCCGCCGAGGGAGGGGCCACCACCCATCCGGAAATAGCCGCCGGCCTCATTGCCTATCTGAAGAAACGGGGGTTTAACGCCATCGTTATCCTCGAAGGATCCTGGGTGGGCGATTCTACCGCCAACGCTTTCTCGGTCTGCGGCTGGCGGAAGCTGGCGGAAGAGGCGGGGGTGGAACTCATCGACACTCAGACCGACAAGGCCAGGGCCTATGACTGCAATGGCATGAAGATTGAGATCTGCGACAGCGCCATGGCGGTGGATTTTATGATCAACCTGCCGGTGATGAAAGGCCATTGCCAAACCCTCCTTACCTGTGCCCTGAAAAACAACAAGGGCATCATGCCCGACAGGGAAAAGCGGCGTTTCCACAGCCTGGGGCTTCACAAGCCCATCGCCCATCTCAACACCGTCGCCCGGAACGATTTTATCCTGGTAGACGGGATCTGCGGGGATCTTGATTTTGAGGAAGGAGGCAACCCCGTTTTTTCAGGCCGCATGTTTGCCGCCAGGGACCCGGTGCTCTGCGACGCCTGGGCCGCGGCCCAGATGGGCTACGGAACCGGCGAAATCCCCTATATCGGGCTTGCCGAAAAACTCGGCATCGGAGCCGCCGACCCGCTGAAAGCCACGGTACGCGAATTAAACCGCGCCGAGTCTTCCGTGCCGGCGCCGAAACCTTCCGGCAAGGTCAGGCAGCTTGCCTCCCTCATCCGGGAAGATCGGGCCTGCAGCGCCTGTTACGCCGGCCTGGTCTTCGCCCTTTCCCGTATGAGCCGCGGCGAACTGGGCCGCCTCAAGGAGCCTCTGGCCATAGGCCAGGGCTACCGGGGGAAGAAGGGCGGCATCGGCATAGGGCGCTGCACTTCGGCCTTCGCCGCCTCCTGTCCCGGCTGCCCGCCTTCGGGAGCGGAGGCGCTGGATTTTTTGCGGAACCGCTTATAGCCTCTAAAGGGGGAGGCCGAGGGCAAGGCCTAATGCAAAGGAGCGGTTTGCGTCAAGGCTGTCGGAGAGCAGGGCGTCAAAGGTAACCTTACCCTTTGAGAGGGCCGGAAGGGCGGAAAAGTCGAGCCGGACCCCCAGGTTGAGGATACCCCTGCCGGGGGAAAAATGGGGGGGGCAGCTCACGGAGTAGGAAAAATTGGAAAATTCGACGATGCCGTGGACGATGCGCTGTAAGTAGTAGGGAAACAGGATGCAATCGAAGCCGATACCGAAATCAATCGTACTGTCGATGGGGTCATAGAAGGTCTTTCCCATGACTATGGACGTGTCCGTTTCCATGCCCAGGATATTACTGGTATAGGTGATGGCCGCGTATATCTGGCCGGCATGGTAAAAGCCGTCGACGTTCCGGCGGTACCACTGGGGTTCGCTCCTATTCCTGTCGTTATTCAGATTGAGCATCTGAAAATTCCCCCCCACCGCCAAGACAAAAGCGGAGAAAACGGGAAGCTGTACCTTGGTTCCCAGGGTGAGATCGTTGTTGTTTCCGTTAAACCCGCCGTACTGGTAATCATCCTGAAGGTCCAGGGCGGCGCTCACCTCCACCCAACGGAGGACGGTAACATTGGCATTGAGCACGTGGTTCGGCCGCCGGGTGATACCGATATGGTAGCCCACATCCACGCCGAAGGGGGAGGCTCCCCCCCAGCCCACATATGCGGAGGGGATAAGGTAAAGCCCGGTGGCTCCGTTAAAACTCATCCCTTTGAAATTCTGCGCCCTCAGGGTGGGAACCGCCATAAGCGCCGTAATACAAACCAGTACAATTCTTCGGGAAACGTTCATCGTTACGTTAACCTCCCTATTTTTTACCGAGCCGCAACGCGGCTTACCTCATGCGCGAGTGAGGAGCGATGAGAGCCCCTCGAAAACCTCCCCCAGATCGCTCAGGCGCAGGACAGCCCGAGCGTCCAGAGGGGTGGGCTGGTTGTTGACGATGGCGATTTTCCCCCTGACCCGGAGGGTCAGGTCCGGGAGGGACGCGGCGGGGTATACCGTGAGGCTCGTACCCAGCACCAGCATCAGATCCGCGCCGTAGGCTTCGGACTGGGCGTTGTTGAGGGCTCCCGTGGGGAGGCTCTCCCCGAAGAAGGTAATCGCCGGCTTTAATACCCCGCCGCAGAGGGTACAGCGGGGCATTTCCCCGGCCTTGACCAGGGGGGCGACTTCCTGGAAGCGCATGAGGCTCCCCGGGGGAAAAGGCTCCGCCGGAGGGGCAATGGCGAGGCCCTCCACGGCGTATGAATCGGAACAGCGGGGACAGTAGTGGATCGACGGGGAACCGTGGATCTCGATGACCCGGCGGCTTCCCCCTTTCTGGTGGAGGAGATCGATATTCTGGGTTATCACCGCCTTGAGAAACCCCCGGGCCTCCAGGGTTCCCAGGGTGGTATGGACCACCGAGGCTTCCTTTTCATCGATATTGTATATGAAAGAAGCCGCCGCGGTGTAATAGAACGAGGGGTCCCGCCGGAAATAATCGATATCGAAAAGTTTTTCCGTCCCCACCTCGTTGTAGAGGCCGTTCTTCCCCCGGAAGTCCCGAATCCCCGAAAGGGTACTGACCCCCGCACCGGTCAGGGCAACACAATGACGGGCGTGGGTAATCAAATCGAATAGTTCCGCTATCGCATGGTCCATATCAAACTCCCCGGCCCTGGTTCGGGTCCGCATAGGTATTAAAAAGCTCCACCATGGAAGGCTTATTGAAGAGCATCGCATATTTCCGGGCGCTTGCCCCCAGGGTGTCGGGCTCGTCGGCCTTTGCCCCGGCCTTGAGCAGCAGTTCCACCGCGGCCTCGTCGTTGAGGCCCACGGAGATAATCAGGGCCGATTGCCCGGCTTTGCTTTTCAAGTTCACATCCGCCCCGGCGGCCAGGAGCAGTTTCATAATTTCAATATGCCTGCCCGCGGCGCCGTCAATCAGGGCGGTACTCTCCCGGTCTTCCGCCTGGAGGTTTACCGCGGCCCCGGCTTTCAGCAGCAGTTCCACGATATCCCGGTCCCCGGCCCGGGCGGCCAGGCAGATCAGGGGGACTCCGGCCTGGTCCCGGCTGTCCGGGGAAAAGCCCGCCTGTATAAACCGGGCCGCCGCCCAGGTGTTCCGTTGCGTGATACAGTCCGCCAGGGCCTCGCCGCTGAAGGGGACACCCTGTTCCAGTAAGGCGGTCTTGGCTTGGCGGGCGGCCTCTTTTTGGGGCCACTCACCGGTCTCCCGGTCCAGGTAGGCGTCCAGGCCGGCGGGGTCTTTTATCAGGACGAAACGCTTTACCACCGATGGAAGGGGCCGCCCCGCATCCGGCGGGAAGCAGAGCAGGGAACGGCCTGAGCCCAGGGCAAAGCCCGCGGTAAAGGCAAACCAGGGGGAGACCGCCGCCTTTTCGGGGAGAACCGCCATAAGATGGGACGCGCCGGCTAAGGCCTCCCCCAGGACGCCGGTGCGGTCAAAATCCGCGGTCCGGCGGGAAACCTTGAGCGGGTACTTCCTGCTTTTTATATGCCGAAGCAGTTGGTCCGCAACGGCCTCGTCCCCTTCATCATGCAGCAAAATGAGTTTCATCATCTTCACCCGTTTTAATTAATATTCGTTACAACAAGCTCCTTTTCATTTTCGGCCCCCCGGAGCCTTTCCTTGACGGCCCGGAGGGGCTTTCTTTGCGGGTAGCGCGGTTCCGCCCCCCTTCAGCTTAGATACCGGCGGAGCCGCCGGCCCTGCTGCCTCCGCCCCGGCTGCTTCAAAGGAAGCCCCCCCGGGGCCTAGCGCTGGACCCGGCCTGAGGCGTCGCCGCCGGCAAGTTTTTGTACTTCCTCCACCGAGACCTGGTTGAAGTCCCCTTCGATGCTGTGTTTCAGGCAGCTTGCGGCCACGGCGAATTCGATGGTTTCCTGGGGGCCCAGGGATTTGAGGGAGCCGTAGATAAGCCCCGCGCCGAAACTGTCTCCGCCCCCCACCCGGTCAACGATTCGGACGGGATATTTCTTTGAGAAATAAAAGGAAGCGCCCTCGTAGAGCATGGCGGCCCAGTTATTATCGCTGGCGGAAAGGGACTCCCGCAGGGTGATGGCGACTTTTTTAAAGCCGAAACGGTCCGCAAGGGCCTTGGCTACCCCCTGGTATCCCTCGCGGCTGATGGTTCCCCCGGTAATGTCCGAATTCGCCGCATGGATGCCGAAGACATCCGCGGCGTCCTCCTCGTTGGCGATACAGACATCCACATACTCCATGAGGCCGCCCATGACCTCGCCGGCCTTTTCCCGGGACCAGAGGTTTTTGCGGTAGTTGAGGTCGCAGGAGACGGTGATGCCCCGGGCCTTGGCTTCCTTGCAGGCTTCCCGGGTTATGGCCGCCACCGTATCCCCCAGGGCGGGGGTGATGCCGGTCACGTGGAACCAGGAAGCGCCCTCCAGAAGGGCCTTCCAGTTAAAGTCCGCCGCCGAGGCTTCGGCAATGGCGGAATGGGCGCGGTCATAGATAACCTTGGAGGGCCGCTGGGAGGCCCCCTTCTCCAGGAAGTAGATTCCCACCCGTTTCCCCCCCCGGACTATCCCGGAAGTATCCACGCCGAATTCCCGGAGCTTGTTCACCGCGGCCTGGCCGATTTCGTGCGCGGGCAGCTTGGTAACAAAGGCGGCGTCAAGGCCGAAGTTGGCCAGGGAAACCGCCACATTGGCCTCCCCGCCGCCGAAGGTTGCCCCCAGGGTAGGGACCTGGACAAAGCGGTAGTAGCCCTCCGGGGCCAGCCGCAGCATGATTTCACCAAACGTAACAATCCGTTCCATAATAATCCTCCTTTACTTTTTCTGAACCAGGTGTACCGCAAAACCGGCGATCTCGTCCCGCAGGTAGAGGGCGATCAGCGCGCCCTGGGGGTCGGTTTTGGCGCTATCGGTATTAAAGGTAAAGCCCTTCCGTTCCAGATAGGGTATCGCCCGCTTGAGGCTGTTGGTTCCGATGGCGATATGCCCGTTCTTGCCCAGATAGGGGGATTTCATGATTTCAATCCCCGTCCCGGCAAAAATGGAACTGGTCCCGCCCTTGGGGGGAAAGCCGAAGAGGGTTTCAAACAAAGCGGCCGCCTTGACCGCTTCAGCCTCATTGGCGGCATTGATCCCCACATGGGCCAGGAAGAAGCCCAGGACCGTGGACACCGCTTCCCTGCAGAGGGCGGTAACGGCGTCAAAATCCCCGGCGGCGATCCGGTCCGGGGGAACCATCCAGGAGCCGCCGCAGGCGAGGATCCGGTCGTAGGCGATATAGGAGGCGATGTTTCCCGGGTTGATACCCCCGGTGGGCATAAAGCGCAGGGTGGTATAGGGGGCCGCCACGGCCTTGATATAATCCAGCCCCCCGGTCTGTTCGGCGGGAAAAAACTTCACCACCTCAAGCCCCGCTTCCAGGGCGGCCTCCATATCCGAAGGACCGGAGCAGCCCGGGGTTACGGGGATGCCCTTTTCAATACAATGAGCGACCACCCGGGGATTAAAGCCGGGGCTTACGATAAATTTCGCCCCCGCCGCAATCGCCTTATCGACCTGCTCCACCGTCAACACCGTACCGGCGCCGGTGAGGATCTCCGGCACTTCCCGGCTGATCCGGCTCAGGGCCTCGGCCCCCGCCTTGGTACGGAAGGTGATCTCCGCGCAGGGAATCCCCCCGGCCAGAAGCGCCCGCGCCAGGGGAACCGCCTTTTCAGGATCGTCAATCTTAATCACCGGAACGATTCCGATTTTTCCGAGTTCTTCTAATACGGTACCCATAGGGTCCCTCCCTTATTATAAACGAGTTCTGATTTTTCACTCAAAACTATACTACGGATCGCGGGAAAATACCAGTAGGCGCAGAACGAGCAAAGCGGAGCGGGGCCTGCTGCTTTTTCGCGCGGTTTTTCCGGGCTATCTGAGGGATCCCGGTATTCCTATAATTCCGATATGTTTATTATATATCTCGAATAAATTTGGTTTTTCCGGTAAAATAGCATAGATTTTATATCATAAGGAGATCATTCAACATGGCGAACAGAGTTATTTCAGTCAGGACCGTAGTGGCAGTCGGGATCGGGGCGGCGCTCCTCTTTGTCCTCATGCGTTTCGTGGCGGTGCCCTCGGGGGTGCCCAACACAAACCTCAACCTGGGGATCGCCGTCTTAACGGTTTTCGCGGCAATCTTCGGGCCCGTCGCGGGACTGCTCATCGGATTCATCGGGCATATCCTGGTGGACCTCACCTGGGGCGCCGTCTGGTGGAGTTGGGTCATCGCCGACGGGGCATACGGACTCCTGGCAGGCCTCTTTTGGAAATTATACCGCATCGAGGAGGGGGGCTTCACCGTGAAAACCGCGGTGATCTTCAACCTGTCCCAGATCCTCTCCAATGCCGCGGCCTGGGTCGTCGTGGCCCCTGTCCTGGACGTGCTGATCCATAAAGAACCGGCCAATAAGGTCTTCCTCCAGGGCCTTGTAGCCGCCGGCCTCAACAGCGCGGTGGTCCTGATCCTGGGCACCCTGCTGGCCCTGGGCTATTCCCGGACCAGGGTTAAGGCGGGCAGCTTGAGGGCGGAATGATATGAAGGGGCAGGGGGCCGATCCGGTCCTGGTCTTCAAGGATTTTACCTTTCAGTACCAAGCCCAGGCGGAACCGACCCTGTACGATATTAATCTGACGGTCCGGCGGGGGGAAAAGATCCTCATCCTCGGGCCTTCGGGGTCGGGAAAATCGACCCTGGCCCATTGTATCAACGGGCTCGTCCCCCACGCCTTTAAGGGGCGGTCTTCCGGGTCCCTGACCATAGCCGGGAAGGACGCCCGGACGCTGGATATTTTTGCCATTTCGGGAATAGTGGGGACCGTACTCCAGGATACGGACGGCCAGTTCGTGGGGCTGAGCGCGGGGGAGGATATCGCCTTTGCCGCGGAAAATGATATGGTCCCGTGGGACGAAATGCGCCGCCGGGTGGCGGAGGCGGCGCGCCTCGTGGATATGGAGGGGCACCTCGCAAAATCCCCCCAGGACCTTTCCGGGGGGCAGAAACAGCGGATCTCCCTGGCGGGGATACTCCTGATGGATACGGAGATACTCCTCTTTGACGAACCCCTGGCGAATCTCGATCCCGCCGCCGGGAAGGAGGCCGTCGAGCTTATCCACCGGCTCCAGGAGGAAACGGGCAAGACCGTCCTCATCGTGGAACACCGCCTGGAGGACGTCCTCCACCGGCCGGTGGACCGGATCGTGGTGATCGACCGGGGCCGGATCATCGCGGACCTCCCCCCGCCGGACCTCCTGGCGGCGGACTTGCTGCGGAAAACCGGCATCCGGGAGCCCCTCTACCTCAGCGCCCTCCGCTGCGCCGGGCTGGAGATCCGGGCGGAAGACCGGCCCGAGGACCCTGCCGCCCTCCGTTTCGATGCCGGGCGGCTGCGATCCTGGGCAGGGGAGCTTCCCCCCGAGAAGACCGCTGCGGTGGCCCCGCCCCTGCTGGAACTGCGGGACCTCCGCTTCCGCTACGGCGCCGGGGAGGGCCCGCCGGCGCTGGACGGGGTCTCCTTTACCCTGGCCCGGGGGGAATGCGCGGCCCTGGCCGGGGAAAACGGGGCGGGGAAATCCACCCTGGCGGCCCTGATCTGCGGCTTCCACCGCCCCCTTTCGGGACAGATCCTCCTCCGGGGCCGGGACCTTGCTTCCCTGTCCATCAAGGAACGGGCCGAACATATCGGCTTTGTGCTGCAGAACCCCAACCGGATGATCTCCTTTCCCCTGATCTTTGACGAGACCGCCCTGGGCCTGCGGAACCGGGGGGTGGGGGAAGGGGAAATCCGGGACCGGGTCCAGGGAATCCTCCACGTGTGCGGCCTGTACCCCTTCAGGAATTGGCCGGTGAGCGCCCTGAGCTATGGCCAGAAGAAGCGGCTCACCATCGCCTCCATCCTGGTGCTCCGTCCGTCCCTGCTGATCCTGGACGAACCCACCGCGGGGCAGGATTACCGCCACTACTCGGACATCATGGAGTTTCTCCGCCGCCTGAACCAGGAACAGGACCTGACCCTGCTCCTGATCACCCACGACATGTACCTGATGCTGGAATACGCGCGCCACGCCCTGGTGCTTGCCCAGGGGAAGCTCATCGCCGACGACGCCCCCTCGGCGGTACTGACCGACGGGGGCGTTATCGCCCGGGGACGGCTCAAGGAGACCAGCCTCTCCGATCTGGCCCGCCGTTCGGGGATAGCCGACGGGGCGCTCTTGGTCCGGCGCTTTATCCGCCAGGAGGCCCTGATCCGCTCCGGCCGGCAGGATCGGGGGTTCTCGTCGTGAGTCCCTATATGCTTTCCTATACCGGCGGGTCCTCGCCGGTCCACGCCCTTTCGGGAGTTACCAAGTTCATCATCTTCATCCTCTGGTCCGTCCTGGGGATGGCAGGCTACGATACCCGGGTGATGCTGGTCATGTGCGGTCTGGGGATCGTCATTTTTGCCCTTTCGTCCGTCAAATTCCGGGATATAGCCTTCATGCTCAAGATGCTCCTTCTCTTCATGGTTCTCAACCTCCTGGGGATCTACCTCTTTGCCCCGGAACAGGGGGTGGAGATTTACGGGAGCCGGCATATCATCTGCCGGGGCATAGGCCGCTATACCCTGACCGCGGAACAGATCTTCTATGAATTGAACGTGTTCCTCAAGTACCTCCTGATCTTCCCCGCGGCGGTGGCGCTGATCCTCACCACCAACCCCAGCGAGTTCGCCGCCTCCCTGAACCGTATCGGCGTACCCTATACCGCCGCCTACGCGGTCAGCCTTGCCCTGCGGTATATCCCCGACGTTCAGCGGGACTATCAGGGGATCTCCCAGTCCCAGCAGGCCCGGGGGACGGAACTTTCCCGGAAAGCTCCCTGGACCAAGCGCATCTCAGGGCTCGCGCGGATCATCGGCCCCCTGATCTTTTCTTCCCTGGACCGGATCGACGTGATAAGCCATGCCATGGAACTGCGGAGTTTCGGCAAATACCGGAAGCGGACCTGGTATTCCTCCCGGCCCTTCACCCGCACCGACGCCCTCGTTCTCGTTCTGGCGATCCTCCTCTTTATCCTGGGTGTCTGGGTTACCTTCCGGGACGGCAGCCGCTTTTATAACCCCTTTACCGGCTAAGCTGCCGCGCCCGCGGTATTCCCTGTGATAAGCGCAACAACTTGCTAGGAGCCAGACACTATTCAAAGTAAGGGTATAGCCGTTTATTGGCGCATACAGATATTTTCCCATAAAACGAATATTTTACACCGGAATCATATCCCCACAATAAAGAAATCTGGCTATTTGCTTGACTACGGTTTTGGACATTCCAAAAGGTCGTCAAGCGTTGTGGGCGGCGTCTTTACGGCATTTTCCAGTAAACGATAAAACAAGAGCCCCCTTTTCGCGGA
>JAITRV010000209.1 GCA_031288215.1 Spirochaetaceae bacterium
GGGATCCACCATTTCGGCATCCTCCGGCTCTCCAACATGAACATCATCATCTTTGCCGCCACCTTTTTGATCCTCATAGCCCTGGGCCTCACCATCCGTTATACCCGGATCGGGATGGCTATGCGGGCCTGCTCGGAGAACCAGGAAGCGGCGGCACTCATGGGGATCAACATCAACCGGGTAATCATGTTCGCCTTTGGAGTGGGGTCTCTCCTGGCGGCTCTGGCGGGGATCATGCTTGCCGGTGAGTACAAGACCGTGGACCCCCTCATGGGCTTCGCCCCGGGGCTCAAGGCCTTCGTGGCGGCGGTGATCGGCGGCATCGGGAAGTTGAGCGGCGCGGTTCTGGGGGCATTCATGCTCGGTATCGCGGAGATGCTCTTTGCGGGGCTGCTCCCCACCGCCGTCACCCCCTATAGGGACGCCTTTGTCTTCATCCTTCTGATCCTGGCGCTGCTGATTCGTCCCAACGGGATTCTCGGCACCGATGAGGGAGGACGGAGCTGATGACTATGCGTATTATCGATAATGGGGCATTCCGCTTCTGGTGTTTTGTGGGCATTCCCCTGATAGTGATCGTCTACGCCTGCTTTCATCAGGGGAATTACTACACGGGCCTGGTGAATACCTTCGGGATATACCTGATCCTCGTGGCAAGCCTCAACCTGGTGAACGGCTTTTCGGGTATCTTTTCCATGGGTCACGCCGCCTTCATGGCCATCGGCGCCTATACGGCCGCCTTCTGTACCCTGTCGCCGAACATCAAGCGATCCTTCCTTCCCGGTATGCCCCCCTTTATCCAGAATCTGAAGCTCCCCATCACCGTGGGGATGATCGCCGGGGGGATTGCCGCGGCCCTGGTGGCGCTGGTGGTGGGGATCTGCGTACTGAGGATGAAGGGGCATTACCTCTCGGTGGCCACCCTGGGGCTGATCATCATCGTCCGCTCCGTCCTGGACAATGCGGACCAGTTCACCAACGGCGCCCGGGGCATCACGGGGCTGCCGAACTACGCCAATACCTGGACCATCTACCTCACCGCGCTTGTCGTCATCTACTTTCTGCACCGGCTCCTCAGTTCCGGCATGGGCAGGGAACTGGTGGCCATGCGGGATGACTATACCGCCGCCCGGGCCATGGCGGTGAACACCATGGCGCGCCGGGTCGCGGCCTTTGCGATCAGCGCCTTCTTTGCCGGGGTCGGGGGGGTCCTCTGGGGGCACATGCAGTCGGTGATCTCCGGCAAATTCTACTATTACGATTTGAGTTTCAGGATCGTGCAAACCTCGATTATCGGGGGTATGTACACCCTCTCGGGGGCCTTCGTGGGGCCCCTGATCATGATCGCCGTGCCGGAACTGCTGCGGCCCCTGGAGGCGGGGTTCAGCCTGGGGGCTTTCCGGTTTCCCCAGATGTTCGGCCTCTCCAAGCTGGTCATGTCGGGTTTTCTCATCCTGCTGATCATCTTCCGCCGTCAGGGGATCATGGGCAGCAGCGAGGTGATCGTCAAAAGCATCTTCAGCCTTGACACCTACCGGGCGGCGGTGGACGGCCGGGAATACGCCGCCCTCTTTGCCCTCCTGCGGGAAAAGAGCCGCCGCTTGTTGCGCCGGTTCCGGGGGAAAGCGGCGGATGAGGACAAGGCCCCGGGGGGATGATAACGGGCATACGGACATCGGTATGATGCCCGCAAGATATGTTTTTATTATGGAGGAAAGAAATGAAAAAGGTTCAAAAAACGCTGTTTTTGGGAATGGCCCTGATCCTGCTGGGCTCGCCGGTGTTTGCCGGAGGCTCGAAACAGGGGGCCGGGGGTATCAAGGTCGGCGCACTGTTCAACCAGACCGGCGGCCAGTCGTCCCTGGACAAGCCCTCATACAACGGCTTCCTGCTGGCGGCGGAGGAGATCAACGCCGCCGGGGGCATCAACGGAACGCCCATTACCGTGGTGGCCTATGACGGCGAAACGGATCAGACCGCCTGCGCCAACAACGCCCGGCGGATGATCGACGTGGACAAGGTCATCGTGGTGGCCGGGCTCTCGGACAGCAACTACGCCCTGGCGGCGGGGCAGATCTGTCAGGCCTCAAAGATTCCCTTTGTGACCTCCGGGGCCACTCTGCCGACCCTGCCGGATCTTGTGGGGGATTATGCCTTCCTGGCCCCCTTTGGGGACGATATTCAGGCCTATGCCTGTGCGGATTATTTCCTCAAAGAAAAGAAATTCACCAAGGGCTACCTGCTCACCGATGATTCCATGGAATTTACCACCACCCTGGCGCGGTTCTTCAAACAGCGCTTTGAGCAAGGCGGCGGCGCCCTGGTGCTGGAGGATCACTACATGAACAAGGACCCCGATTTCTCCGCCCAGATCGACCGCTTCCTCGCCCAGGCCCGGGACGCGCAGTTCCTCTTCATCTCCGGGGTTCCCGACGACGCGGGGCCCATTGTCAAGCAGTTCCGGGACCGGGGGGTTACGCTGCCCATCATTTCCGGCGACGGCTTCGACACTCCCCTGATCGCCGAGATTGCCGGCGCCCAGAGCTACGGCGTCTTTGTGGCGACCCACGCCTCCCTGGAGAACCCCTCCGCGAAGGTGCAGAATTTCGTGAAGAACTATACCGCCAAGTACGGCAATCCCCCGGAGAACGCCTTTGCCGCCCTGGGCTACGACACGATGTATCTCCTGGCGGACGCCCTCAAGCGGTCTTCGGATGCGGGCAATCCCACCGCGCTCAGGGACGCCATTGCGGCGACCAGCGGCCTCAACGGGGTTACCGGAACGGTTACGTATCGTAACGGCAGCCATGTACCCAACAAATCGGTAACCATCAACGAGATCGTGGACCGCAAATTCGTCTTCCGCACGGAGGTTACCCCGTAAGAGGGGGGGACGGGGGGGCCTAGCCCCCCAGCGGGGGGTGTGGGGGGCGGAGCCCCCCTCTTAGCCGCCCTGCCGGAAGCAGGGTATGCTTACTTTTATTTGGAGGAAATATGTCCCATGAAGTGATGAAGATGACCGCCCATAAGTACCATGAGGGCAAGTACGATAAGGCCATCTTAGCCCTCGGTTCCTGTGAATGCCACGGGCCCCATCTCGCCCAGGGTACGGATACCCTGGTCTCCTATATGCTCTCGATCCGGGCCGCGGATCAACTGGAGGGCCTTTTGGTGCTTCCCCCGGTAACCGTGGGCTGCAGCGACCATTACGCGACCTTCCCCTTTACCATCTCGGTGAGCTTTGAGACCATGATCAGCGTCATCAAGGATATTCTGCGGACCACGTACCAAAACGGCATCAAACACATATTTATCATGAACGGCCATGACGGCAATATCTATCCCGCGGAAATCGCCAGCCGGCAGATCAAGATAGAATTGCCGGACATTAAAATCGCCTTTATGCCCGAATGGTGGATCAAGGCCGGAGAACTCCTGCCCCCAAACACCTTCGAGGTCTGGAACGGCCTGGGCCACGCCGGCGAGGGGGAATCCTCCATCGCCTACTACCTCTACGAGGAATGGAATGAGCCCCAATACGCCGCCGGCGTGGTCCCGGATCATCTGGCCAAAGACGTGAACATCCAGTGGCTTTTTGGGGAACTCACCAACACCGGCGCCACCGGCGATCCCACCAAAGCGACCAAGGAAAAAGGCCAAAAGATGACCGAAGTGCTGGTCAAATGTATCGTCGACAGCGTGAAGGCCCTGGACGCGGCGGGCTGGGAGTACCGGTCTTCTCAGGCCGCCTTATAAGAAGTGAAGTATAAAAAGTGAAACGGATCATCCTCCTTGCCACCGGGGGGACCATTGCCTCGGCAAAGCGGGGAGAAGACGGCCCCCTGACCCCGGCCTTCAGCGCCGGGGAACTCCTCTCGTTTATTCCCCAGATCCACTCCCTCTGCGAGGCCTCCGCCCGGGACATCATGTATATGGATTCTTCCAATATTCAACCCGAGGAATGGCAGATCATCGCCCGGGAGACCTTTGCCGCCCTGGAGGAATACGACGGGGTGCTGATCACCCACGGCACGGACACCCTCTCCTATACCGCCTCCATGCTCTCCTTCATGCTCCGGGGCCTGGACAAGCCGGTGATCGTAACCGGCGCCCAGCTTCCCATCAACGACCTCATGTC
>JAITRV010000266.1 GCA_031288215.1 Spirochaetaceae bacterium
GGCCGTGCGGACCGGCTTGGCCCTGAGGTTTTTCAGCGATATGGCGCCGGTATCCAAGGTTGTTTTACTCATAGTCGATTTCCCATTATTATATTTATCCTATAGTTTTACTATGTTATATGACAGTCCAACTTTCTGTCAAGACCCCGCGCATGGCAATGGCCAGGGCAACAGCATTTACTGAAAATGATTTTGAGTTGATGGAGGATTGGGGCCGGGAACGGGAGGAGTGGTTTCGGGAGTTTCTGGAACTGCCGAACGGGATACCGGACAAAGACACGTTCATGCGCTTGTTTGAACGGCTCAACCCGGGGGAATTATTGAGCACTCTGACCCGGTGGCTGTCGCCTGCGGATGTCCTGTTCCGGGAAGATGCTTCCCAGGCACGGAAAGACAAGGCCCCTGAAAACTTGAACATTCTGAGAAAAATAGCCCTGGCCCGCTTGCGCGCCACGATGGTTTCGGAAAAACGGTTCAGCACAAAGCGAAAAATATTCAAGGCTTCCGTTAATCCTGAGTTTCTGTATTCCGTCTTATTCGGAAAGTAAATGCTTTTGCCCTGCCCAGAGAGAGGGGGGTCCGGGGGGCTGTCGGCCCCCCGGCGGGGGTGTGCGGACCTTCGGTCCGGGCAGCGCCCCCGTTTTTTAAACCAAACCCATCACAGTTTTACGTCCCGGTGGCAGTCCTTGGAATAGATGTAGGTAAAGTTCGTCCTGCCCACTCCGTAGGCGGCCTGACTGACATAGGGGCCGAACCAGACAAAATCATTCCGCTTGATCATCCGCCACTCGTTGTCCAGGAGGTAGCAGCCTTCCCCTTCAAGGATGTAGGCCCCGTGTTCCTGCACATGGGTCTCCGTAAAGGGGTGGCAGCCCCCGGGCGCAAAGGAGAGGATATGCATGTTCATGTCGTAGGCAAGGTCTACGGGAAGCAGATCCTTGATAAAGACGTTCTCCATGCCGTCGTATTCCCGGTAGGGGATCAGGTTGGTATTGCCGTAAACCGCCGCGGCCCGGTGCCCCTTGAGGGGGATGTACCGCTGTTTGTAGAGCAGGGCCTTCATTTTTTTGCCGCCGGTGTTGCGGAACTCCAGGCCGGAGCCGGCGGGGGAAAAGAGGTAGGAACCGGCGGTCCCCGCATAGGTTTTCCCCTCCGCGGCAAGGCTCCCTTCTCCCTCGATGAGGTATACGAAGCTTTCGATATCCGGCTCATTCCCAAAGACGGCGCCGGTGCCGCCGTCCTCTTCCGCCTCAACCACGTAAAAAACGAAACTCGCCCCCATCTTGGGGGAGGCCACGATACTTACCCGGCAGCCTTCGATGCCGGGAACCACATTGTTGACCAGTCCCTCCGGGGGAAGAACCGCGTAAGAGCCGTGTTTAACCACCGCCCGGGTAGATAAAATATCCTTTGGATATGCCATAAAAAATCCTTTCCGCCCGAAGGCGGCGTTACGTATCATCCCTAGGGTACAGGATCACCGCCAGGTATTCCAGATCCGTGTCTCCGGCGTTTTCTATCGCGTGAAAATCACCGTCCCTGCACTGGGTCATGTCCCCGGGCCCCAGATCGTGCCATAGGCCGTTATCGTTGACCCGGGCCCTGCCCTTGAGGATGTAATAGGTTTCAAAATCCCCCCGGTGGGTATGCTGACCGATAGATCCGCCCGGCGGAATAATGCTGATCCCAAAGAGGCGTCCGGTTCCGTACATTTCCCCGGATTCCAGGATATTGACAATCCGGGTGGTTTCCCGGCCCCCCTTCAGGTTTGGTTCAAGATTGATCCGGAGATCCGCGGCTTTTCTTACCATAAACCAAGGCCCCTATTGCATTTCCATGATGAGATCGTAAATAACCGCCACGGCTTTGCTGATGTCGCCGTATTCGGTCCATTCCACCGGACAATGGCTGCGGCCGTCCCTGCTGGGGACAAAGACCATCACCGTTTCCAGCACCTGCCCGATGGCCAGGGCGTCGTGCCCCGCCCCGGAGATCATCCGGCGGTAGCTGTAGCCCCGGTTTTTGCAGAACTTTTCCAGCCGGGACAGCATGTCCCTGCTCAGGTTTACCGGGGTTATGGTCAGTTTGTTGTCCATGGTATAGGTGGCGCCGTTTCGCTTGCAGGATTCGTCAAGGCCGTCGCGGATCTTTGCCACAATATCGTCGATGCTGGCCTTGTTCCGGGAACGGACATCCACGGAGAACTGGACTTCCTCGGCCACGATGTTCATGCCCCCGGGGAGAACCTTTATGTAACCCGTGGTTGCCACCGTGCCCTCCCCCTTTTCCCGGGCCCAGTCGGGGATCCGCGAGATTACCCGGGTGGCGGCTTCCACCGCGTCGATCCGCATATCCATGGGGGTCGTCCCCGCGTGATCCGATCTGCCCCGAACCGTAACGATGTAGCGCTGGATGCCGACGATACATTCCACCAGCCCCAGTTCATCGCCGCTCTGGTAGAGAACCGGCCCCTGTTCAATGTGCATCTCCACAAAGGCCTTGATGGTTTTCAGATCCCAGGCGGCCCGGGGCAGGTTTTCGGGAACCAGGCCGTACCCCTTCATGGCCTCGTAGACGGAAACATCGTCCTTGTCCTTGTAGTGACGCAGTTCCTCCTGGGTGACCTGGCCAAGGATCGACTTGGAACCGAAATAACCGGTGCCGAAACGCATCCCTTCCTCGTCGCAGAAACCGAGAACGATAAAGTTCCGTTTAAGGGTCTCCCGCTTGAGCATGCGGGCGATTTCGATGCCCGTCATGACCCCCGCCAGGCCGTCAAAGTCGCCGCCGTTGTTTACCGTGTCAAAATGGGAACCCACCACCAGGGCGGGCAGGGAGGGATCGGCGCCTTTCAGCAGGCCGATGATATTGCCCGCCTCATCCTCCCGGACCTCCAGCCCCACCTCTTCCATCATGCTCCGGATGTGATTCGCCGCGGCCCGGGCCTCCTTGGTAAAAGGCAGGCGGGTGGTGCCCTCTCCGGGAGTCGCGGTGTACTGGTGCAGGGCCCGCAGATTCTTTTTCAGGTTTTCGGTCATTTCGTCCATATTCATAATCCTCTCCTTCCTTCCGGCCTCACGCCGCCTGGTCATATTCGACGGTTTTGATCCCGTTATAGACATCCCGATCCAATTCGTTCAGCTTGTCCGAAACCAGCATACCGATAAGGACATCCACATCCACGTTCATGATGGTCCTGAACATCCCGGAGAACCAGTCGATACCGATGAGGATGGCGATGCTTTCCAGGGGCAGGCCCAGGGAACTGGCAAGGAAGGTATAGGTGATTACCATCCCGCCGGGGACAACGATGGTGCCCATACACATCAGACAGGAAAGGAGGATCGCCATGCCGATCTGGTAGGGTCCCAGGGCGATGCCGGTCGCCTGGCTCATAAAGAGGATGGCCAGGACGTAGCACTGAACCGCGCCGTTACTGTTCATGGACATGGTAATGGGGCCGGTAAAGTCCGCCACCCGGCGGCTTACGCCGAATTTGGTTACCGCGTCTTCCATTTTGGTGGGGAGGCAGATGGCCGATGAGGTCGTGGTCAGGGCCATGATCGACATCTTGGCGAATTTCTTGGGCATCTTGAAGGGATTGACCTTGCAGAGCGCCGCGGCCAGGGGGCCGTAGAGCAGGAACTGGATAATATCGCCGATAAGGAGGGCCCCCAGGAATTTCCCCATAGGGATGACCACCCGGAAACCGATGGCGCCGGAAACATTGGCCAGGAGGCAGAAGATACCGATGGGAGCCAGGCTCATCACGATTTTTATGATGTTCATGATGATTCCGTTAAGGCCCTCCACCACTTCAAGGATGACGGTTTTTTTCGAGACCCGGGTATACATGCCCATGGCTACCCCGAAGAAGATCGAAAAGAGGATGCAGGGAACCATGGAGCCCGAGGACATGGCGCCGATGATGTTGGTGGGAACAAAGCCCAAGAGGGTATCCTGGAGGGAACCGACCGCGGCGGGGGCGCTGATGTCCGCCTTTTCCGCAATGGTGATACCCTGTCCCGGTTTGATGATGAAAGCCAGGATAAGCCCCAAAAAGGCGGACACAATGGTGAAGGAGATGATCCACTTAAAGGTATGGAAGCCCATTTTTCCCATTCCCGTGCCGTCCACCTTGCCGACCGCCGCCGCCACCGAGGTCATCACCAGGAGAACCACCGACATTTGAATCAGCCGGATAAAAATGTCGCCGATGAATTTCAGGTTTGCCGCCCAGGGTCCAATCAGCGAGCCGAAGATGATGCCGCCGATGGTTCCAATGAGAATCCAGGTGGTCAGGGAAAGCCCCTTTTTCTTTTTTTCCGCAGTCATAGAACGCTCCTTGTTATTCCGGGTTTTCCCGGTTGATGTGTTAAAAATAGACCGACTGGACGGCCAATTTTTAATAATTCATTGTCTCATGGAAATTTTAAAAAAGCAAGTTTTTTTTTCAATTTTTTTGATTTTTTTTCAATTTTTTGTTTTCTTCAAAAGCCGGGTTTTCAGGGGCCGGGTTTTCATGAGCGGGAAGGGAACTTTACAGCGGAAGGGTCTATGGCCGCTTTTTCATGAGAAAGCGGTATTGAGGTGATACCGTAAGCGGGCGTTGGCAAGGTGGGTTTCCATCATTTGTTTCGCCATGGCGGGATCGCGGGCCGTGATGGCGGTGTAGATATTGCTGTGTTCGGCGTAAATACTCCGCAGATCTTCCATGGTTACCATCCCGCTTTTGCTGATGTAGGTCAGTATTTTCCGGGAGGTCGCCAGGAGGTCGCTGATGATGGGATTTTGGGAGCAGGCGGCAATGGCCACGTGAAAATCAATATCCTGATCGAGAAAATTTTTAAAATTCGCCTCCTGAAAGGCCCGCATCATGTTCGTGTAGATCTGTTCCAGTTTGTCCAGGGACGCGGCATCGGCCTTTTCCGCGGCCCGCCGGGCGGACTCTATCTCCAGCACATTCCGTACGTCAATAAGATGCTCCATGGGGTTATCGCCAATCAGGAAGGTCCAGGACAGGGGCAGATGGAGGAAGCCGCTGCTTTCGGCGGCGATGAAGGTTCCGTGGCCCGGCAGGATGGTAATGATGCCCAGGGTACTGAGAACTTTGAGGGCCTCCCGGACCGCGGAGCGTCCTGCCCCAAAGAGGACGCCCAGCTTCCGGTCCGGAGGCAGCCGTGAGCCGGGCCGCAATTCGCCCCGGATGACGGCGTCCATGAGGTAATCGGAAATCGTCTCTACCAGGACTTCCGTGGCGCTCCGTTTCTTTCCTCCCTCCCGGAACGCCGGGCGGTACGCCTCCAGGGCATCCCCAAAAAAGAGTTCGATGTTTTTCGCGAAATGGTCGGGATCTTCCAGAAAAACCGATCCGTCGACCCGCATTTTTTTTGCCACCCGGTCCGCCAGCTCCGTTACCCCCGTGGTACTGCCGTTTTCAATATTGGAAAGGGTGGGAACGCTTATGAGGGGCGTTCCCGTTTCATCGCTCAGGTAGGCCTGAATAAAATCTTTTTGGGATAATTTTAAGCGCCGCCGCAGGGTCAAAAGGTTTTCCGGTATAGAGAGCATGATGTCTTTTTTCGGTTGTTTTCCCATAATCCGGCCCCCAGCCCGCTGCCCCCTGTTCCGGAAAATCCTACCGTGATTTTTACCGGATGACAAGGGGCGGGTACCGGAAAATACCGGTTTCAAAACCCGGGGCTTTGAAACCGCCTGAGGACCCGCGCAAAAATAACATGACCACTTGGTCATGTTATTTCCTTGCTGTATAAGCAATCGGAATAAAATGCATAGCATTTTATTCTTGCGCGGGTCCTTAACTCACCACATTCACCGGGCTGCCCTTTACAAAGGCCGCCAGGTTATCCACCGCGATGTCCATAAGCCGCTGGCGGCTTTCTTTGGGGGCCCAGGAGATGTGGGGGGTGATGATGCAGTTCTTCGCCGTGAGCAGGGGATTATCCCCTTTGATGGGTTCGGTGGAAACCACGTCCAGGCCGGCGGCGTAGACTTTACCGCGGTTCAGGGCATCCGCCAGATCTTCTTCCACCACCAAGGGGCCCCGGGAATTGTTGATCAGGATCACCCCGTCTTTCATTTTGGCGATAGTGGCCTTGTTGACGATCCCGGCGGTCTCGGGGAAGAGGGGGCAGTGAAGGCAGATCACATCGGACCGGGCGAACAGTTCATCCAGGGAAACATAGTCGGCAATTTGTTTCCCCCGCTCGTTGGAGGAGTTATCATGGGCGATCACCTTCATCCCCAGGGCTTTGGCGATGGCGCCGGTGGCCTGGCCGATCCGGCCGAAGCCGATAATGCCTATGGTCTTGTCCGCCAGCTCAATCAGGGGATAATCCCAAAAACACCAGTCCTGGTTATGCTCCCATTTTCCCTCATGGACCGCCTTATCATGGTGGCCGATGTGATGGCAGATTTCCAGAAGCAGGGCAATGGCGAACTGGCTCACCGCGGCGGTTCCGTAGGTGGGGATGTTGGTTACCACAATGCCCCGTGACGCGGCGGCCTTCACATCCACCACATTGTAGCCGGTGGCCAAAACCCCGATGTAACGGATGGACGGGCAGGCGCCGATTACTTCCGCGCTGATGGGGGTCTTATTGACGATCACCGCCTCCGCGTCCCCGATACGGCTGATGGATTCCTTGGGATCGGTCAAAGACGACCGGTCATAGACGGTTAAGCTCCCCAGTTTTTCAAGACCTTCCCAGCTCAAATCCCCGGGATTTTCGGTATATCCGTCCAGAATAACAATCTTCATTTTCTTACTCCATAAAATTGATGATGGGGGAGAAAATTACGCAGCAATTTTCTCCTCCGGTTCCGTCTTCAGTACCCTTCGACGGAACACGGCGTTTGACGGCTTGACGGCTTTGCCCGTATCAGTCCTCCAAGAGCGCCCAGGCGCGGTTCAGCACCCGTTTGGCATTGGCGACCACCGTATCCGGGTCTTCATCTTTCCAGGGTTTTACCTCAAAGGAGAACACCGCAGGGCGCTCCGCGTTAAAGAACCCTTCGTTCTTGAGAACCCGCAAATAATCCAACACTTGTTCGGTATCATTGGCGCTCTTGGGAAAGCCGAAGCGCTGATGTTCGTCTCCGTACCCTTCGGCCGCGGGATCGGCGCAGACCGTATTGCCCAGGTGGAAGTGGGTCAGATAGGGCTTGAGGGTGCGGACCACGAATTCCGGCGTCTCGTAGGTCATGGGAATATGGGACAAATCGATGAGGAGGCCGAAATTGTGGTGGGTCGTCCGCATATCGGCGGCAAAGCGGGCCGCCAGCGGAGCCGGACCGATAAGCGACGCCTTGGCTATATCGTAATCAAATACTTCTAATTCTACCGCCATTCCCTTGGGCTTGGCGTAATCGCAGAGCCTTCGGGTGGTTTTTAAGAGCTGGGCATAAGCCTGCTCTTTGGTTTCAGCCGCCCATTTACCGGAGAGGAAGGCAATCCCCTGGGCGCCTAAAAATTCAGCCTCGTCGATGGCCGCGATGAGGGTATCCTCCGCCTTTTTCCGCTCCGTCTCGTCCACATGATTGGCGTTCAAACCGGTGGTTAAAAGCCGCGGCTGGGCGCCGTAGCAAACCGTCAGGTGGGAGGTCTCAAGCACTTTTTTGATCTCCCCCCGTATTGCCGCGTCCTTGATCCAGGTGACTTCGATAGCGTCAAAATAATCATCCCGGGCGATCTTCTTGATAATTTCGAGTCCCTGGGGATCCTCTCCCCGAAGGGTCGCCGGGTAGGCCATAAAGCTGATGAGCCCTACCTTAAAATACTTGTGAATTGATTCTTTCACAACAAACTACTCCTCTTTAAAAATGATGCGATGGGGCTGTCCCCGCCCGGGACAGCCGCCATAGATTCGGATGGTAAAAAATACCATGCCGGCTGTTAATACACAAACTCTTTGCAGTTATTCAGAGCCGTGCCCATGGAACAATCTACCACGGGATCGCAGACGATATCGATCACCGCCGGCTTGCCCGATGCCTGGGCCCGTTTGAACGCCCCCGCAATATCCTTGGGGTCAAAGACCCGCTCGGCATAACAGGCAAAACCTTCGGCGATCTTCACGTAATCAATGAGCCCCTGATTTTCTTCCATAGCGACATCGCATTCATAGCCATAGGCATATTTCTGATTCTGGCGGATGAGGCCCAGGTAGGCGTTGTTTACCACCGCCACAATGACGGGGATCTTGTATTTGGCGCATACGCCCAATTCCTGAACATGGAAGGTAAAACCAAAGTCCCCCATGACCGCCACGGTCTGGACGCCGGTGGCAATGGCCGCCCCGAAGGCCGCGGGAATATCGTAGCCCAGGCAGCCGGCGCCCCCGGAAGCCAGGTAGGTCCGGGGCTTGTTGATTTTCTGGAGCTGGCCGGACCAAATCTGGGTGATCCCGCAGCCGGTGGTGAAGATCGCCGCATCCCCGAAATACTCGTTCAGCGCCTGGAAAGCCCGGTGGGGGACGATGGGTTTTTTGTCGTAATCGGTTTTGCGGGCCAGATCTTTTCTCAGTTGGGGCAGCGCGGCCGTGTCCTCGTGGGAGGCGGCTTTACCGCTTTTCTTGGCTTCCGCGATGAGGGCCTGGAGCGCCTTCTTCGCGTCCGCCACAATGCCGAGATCCGCGGGAAAGATCTTGCCGATTTCTTTCGGTTCAATATTAATATGAATGAAGGTGCGGTTCCCCCGGTATACATCAAGGGCGCCGGTATGACGGTCGGTAAAACGGCAGCCGATTCCCAGGACCAGATCCGAGTCAAGGAACACCTTGTTGCCGATGGGCTGTCCCACCTGAATTCCGCAATGCCCCGCGTTCAGGGGATGATCCTCCGGAAGCGCGCCCTTGGCCATGTAGGTGGTAATCACCGGCAGCCGCAGCGTTTCCGCCAGTTCCGCCGCTTCTTTTATCCCGTCCGCCAAAACAACCCCGCCGCCCAGGAGCAAGACCGGATTCTTTGCCCCGTTGATCATCTGAATGGCCTTGGCTATATCCGCCGGCTCAGGCGCCGGGGGGGTATACTGCCGGGGTTTATACGACTCAGGATCAAATTCTATGTCCGCGTTCTGGACATCCAGGGGAAGATCGATCACAATGGCGCCGGGTTTCCCCTCCCGGGTAAGATAAAAGGCCTCGTTAAAGGTTTCCACCACCTTCGCCGGATCGGTAATACAGTAGGTTTTTTTAGCCACCGGTTCGCAAATTTTCGCGATGTCCACGCATTGGAAGGCATCCTTGCCTAATTGGGAGCTTACCGCCTGCCCGGTAATGGCGATGACCGGAATACTGTCGATATTGCAGGTATATATGCCGGTCACAAAATTGGTCGCCCCCGGGCCGGAGGTGCAAACCGCCACCGCCACCTTTCCGCTGGCCCGGTAATACCCCCCCGCGGCATGCACCGCCGCTTCCTCATGGCGGTGGCAGAAATGCCGGATGATGTTACTTTGTCCAAGAAATTTGTACAAACCGTTAATACCGGCTCCCGGAATACCGAAAGCTGCCGTGATCCCTTCGATCTCGAGGATCTTGATTATTGCCTCAGAGGCTTTCATCTTACTCATACGCTCGCTCCTTGTATGATTTTAACACGTAAAATTTGATATTACCATGAGAATCCCGGTGGTGAGGGAAAGTTCCCGTTTTTTCCGCAGCCATAGAACGCTCCTCGTCGTTCCGGATTTCCCCGGTTAATCGGTTAAAAATAGACCGACCGGACGGCCAATTTTTAATAATTCATTGTCTCACGGAATTTTTAAAAAAGCAAGCTTTTTTTAAATAATTTTTGAATTTTTTTTAGGGGCCGGGTTTTCATGCCCCTTTTCGTATTATATATGAAAATATATTGCCATACTATCGACATTAGGGGTACAATCAATTATGGCAGAATCAAATAGGTGGATATCCGCCAGCGACGGGGCCCGGCTGTTTATGCGGTGCTGGGAAGCGGAGGGAACCCCCCGGGGCCTGGTCCATATCGTTCACGGCATGGCGGAACATTCCCGCCGTTATGGGGAGCTTGCCCGGCGGCTCAACGCCGCGGGCTTTGAGGTTTGGGCGGCGGATATGCGGGGTCACGGTCAGACCGCGGACGACGGGGTGAATGAGATCGATCAGGGAGGGCTCCTGGGACATTGCGCCGATCAGGATGGGTTTTCCCGGGTCCTGGCGGATATTGATGAAATAAACCGCCTTATCGGGGAAAGCCGGCCGGGAGTTCCCCTGTTCCTCCTGGGTCATTCCTGGGGCTCCTTCATTGCCCAGGGATATATAGAAACCTACCGGTATCCCCTGGCGGGGTGTATCCTTTCCGGGACCCGGGGACCCGGGGGCTTTAAGGCGGCCGCCGGCGGGCGGGTAATGGCCTTCCTGGCCTTTCTCTTAGGCTGCCGCCGGAGGTCCCGGCTGGCCTGGATGCTGGCGGACAAGCCCTTTAACAAGCCCTTCAGGCCGAACCGGACCAATTTCGACTGGCTCTCCCGGGACGAAGGGGCCGTGGACGCTTACCGGGCGGATCCCCTCTGCGGGAAGCTCGTTACCGTGGGCTTTTACCGGGATCTTACCGGGGCGCTCTGCCGGATCCACCAGATCAAGGCCATGGAGGAGATAAACCGGGACCTGCCCATCTATGTCTTTTCCGGCAGCGCCGATCCGGTGGGGGATATGGGGAACGGCCCCACCGCCCTGGTAAACGTCTACCGTTCCATGGGGATTAAGGACCTGGAATTCGTCCTTTATCCCGATGCCCGGCATGAAGTGCTGAACGAGACCAACCGGGAAGAGGTTACGGAGAACCTCCTCTCGTGGCTTTCCCGGCATGTTCCTGTGGAGGGGCGCTGATGCGGTACCGGTATACCACGGGAAAGAACGGGCGGCCGGTGAAGACGGCGGTGGTTTATACCCAGGATGAACACGGGATCAACTTTGCCGATGTGGATTCCGATGCGGTGCATATCATCGGACGGCTCAGGGCCAGCGGATATGAAACTTATATCGTCGGCGGGGCGGTCCGGGATCTGATCCTGGGGAAAAAACCCAAGGACTTTGACATTGTCAGCGAGGCCAGCCCCACCCGGATAAAAAAGATCTTCCGGAACGCCCGGATCATCGGCCGCCGGTTCCGGCTGGTCCACGTGTACTTCGGGACCAAGATATTCGAGGTTTCCACCTTCCGATCCCTCAAGGACGGAACCACCAGCAATACCTTCGGGACCATTGAGGAGGATGTCCTCCGCCGGGATTTTTCCCTGAACGCCCTCTTTTACGATCCCGGGGAACAGGTGGTGGTGGATTACGTGGGGGGAATGAAGGACCTCCGGGATAAGCGGCTCCGCCCGATCATTCCCCTGGGTTTGATCTTCAAGGACGATCCGGTCCGGATGATCCGGGCGGTAAAATATGCCGCCGCCGCGGGCTTCAAGCTCTCCATGAGCCTCAAATGGAAGATCAAACGCCAATCCCCCCTCCTGGCGTCCATATCCCCCTCCCGGCTTACGGAGGAACTCTTCAAGATCATCCATTCCCCCTATGCCGCCCGGATCGTGGAGGACCTGGACGCCCTGGGGCTTTACCAGTACCTCCAGCCCGATGCCGCCCGGATGTTCCGGGAGAACCTGGACTTCCGGACCCGGTATATGAAGGGCCTTTCGGGAATCACCGGGAACGAAAAGAGCGGGGAGGCCCTGGCGGTCCTGATTCGGGATTATCTTGAGGATTTTGTGGATTGGGATGCGGGGGTCACGGAGAATTACAAGAACGCCTTCCTGGGGGCGCGGCGGTTTGTCCTGCCCATGAATCCCCCCCGGACGGAGCTGGATCAGGCGGTACGGCTCATCTTTGGGGAACACGGGATAACCATCAAGAAGTCCCGGTTTCTGGAATGGGGGAAGAAGCCCCGGCGGCCGGCCCCGGAGTCCCCCGAAGTTCCCGATCCTCCCGAGGGCGCCGCGGCGCTCAAGAAGAAGCGGCACCGCCACCGGAGGCACCGCGGGACGGGGGAGCCTACTCCCCCGCTTGCCTGAGCTGGGAGATGATGTCCGCCGCCCGGTCCCCATACTGCTGGGGGGAGGCAGCGGCGGCCTGTTCCAGAAAGGTTATCGCATCGTCGCGGCGTCCCGCGGAGGCCGCGTTGAGTCCCCGGGCATACTGGACGAGCCCCTGATCCGCCCCGTATGCGAGGGCGGAACGGTAGTAGGCTTCCGCCTGGTCGTAATCTTTTTCCTCATAGGCCAGGAGCCCCAGGTAGTAGGGGGAGACGAAATGGACAGGCCGCAGGTCCTGCGCCCTTAAAAAGTTCCTTTCCGCCTCCGTCCTATCCCCCGCCGTATAGGCCGCTTGCCCCGCCTCGATATATTCCGTAAAGGTTTTTCGGCCCGCCAGGTACGCCCACACATCTTTCTGAAGGACCTCCGGCTCGATCCATTGGGTAATCCGCTTAAACACCGCTTCCGCATTAGTTCCCGCCGGGTCGGAATCCGAGAGGACCGTAAAACTTTCCACCAGGGTTCTGAAATAGTCCATATTCCCGCTGTTGAGAAAGAAAGAGACCAGGGCCCAGGAGAGCCCCTGAAAATGCTCCGGCGTTCCCCGGACATCCGCCAGGAATACCGGCTCCAACGGAGGCCGCGCCTCCGAAGGCAGATCCTTCGAAGGCGCGGCGGTCCCCAGGTTTTTTACCGTATCAAGCCAGACGAGGTTTTCCCGGTAGTTTAAGCGCTGGGCCTGGGCATCGAACCCCAGGGTGTTGTAATAAATGGAAAAGCCCTCCCTGATCCAGGCCGGGGGGGAAGCAACAAAGGCCCGGAGAAACTGGATGAAGGCCTGGTGGGCGGTCATCGCCGCCTCCTCGCCGCTGCCCCGGAGGACGACCAGTTCCCGTTGTTCCGGCTGGGTATAATGGAGGTATACCGCCCCGTCCCTGGTCCTCCCCAGCCGGGAGGAGACGTAACTGTCATAGGCCGCCTTATCCGCAAAGATCCGGGCCCGCAGGGGGAGCGGGAGCCGCTGGGGATCAAAGTGGAAGATCCGGTTGTATTCGTTAAAGCGCATATTCAATTCCCGGGCCAGGGAAGCCGCATCCCCCTCTCCCAGTTGGGAAAAGACCTGATAATACCCCCGGGCCGCTTCGGCCATTACCGGCGCGCTGACTTGGGCGGACAAGGGACAGAGTAAAATAAGGGCAAGCAACAGGCTTCCGGCGCTCTTTTTCATCATATTCTCCTTATTTCTATTATATTATATCATGCCGGTTTCATAAAGTCGTTT
>JAITRV010000088.1 GCA_031288215.1 Spirochaetaceae bacterium
TGATAAATCAATACCTTTCAGACAGCGGATATGACGGGATAGATTTAGAGACCGATGAAGGCAGTTTCGGCAGAAAGGTACATTCAATCATTGCCCTTGATTCCACCCAGGTCAAGGACGCCCTCCACAACGCCGGCACGTACAGTAACGAGAACCCCTCCACCCTCTTTAGCGCTTCCAAGCGTGACCTGCTGGAGGAGGCGGCCGGCTTCGACACCTGGCAGGAATGGCGGGACTTTGTTCTTTACATGAATGACGGGGACGTGGGGGAGTTTAACGCGGACTTACAGCAGAACCTTGATTCCGACGAACGGCTTAACGCCTGGTTCAAAAAGTTTCACGAGGACGCGGTTAAGGCGATCAAGAGCCGGGACGCAGACCCCTACGCGCCTGACGCGGAACCTGCAACGGAGCGTACACCGGCAGAGGCCGACAAGGAATTCCTTGAGACGATCAAGGACGAAAGTACCTTCGAGGAGTTTATTGACAGGGCGGCATCCATCTACAACAACCAGTTCCTTGACGGCCCGATGGACGAGGAGGAGGCCGCCTCGATGGAGGCCGAGAAGGACTTACAGGACGATATGACCCGCGTCATGGCTCACGCATCCTGGACATCATTGTTTAAGGGCGGCGGGAACCTTTCTAACGAAACGCAAGCTAAGCGGCTGTTAGGACTCATCCGCAAGAACCCGCGTGATTATCGAGGCATATACGCCCGTGTAATGGGTATCCCGGAACTGGAGGTCAGCGCGGAAGACAGCATGGCCGAACAGATAAAGTATGACCTGGCCGACACAAGGAGGGATAACATTGAAAGACTCTCACCTGAAAAGCTGCGGGAACTGGCAGACCAAAACGAGGTTGACGAATTTGCCGAACAGCTACGGACGGGCAAGGCCAAGTTTGCAAGCGACGCCGAGAAGCGCTACATCAAACAGCAGGATGAGGAGATAAAGAAGCTCCGGGAGAATCTTGATAAAGAGGAGGGCGCCCATCAGGAGAACATGAATTATCTGACCCGGATTGTTGGCAGAGACTTCATGGCCGTATTCGACCGCGCCGTTCAAATAAAAGAGAACATCAGGCGGCAGGAGGACAAGCTAAAGCGGGCTATAAGGCGGGGAGAGGTGGACGCCGTTCGTACCGGACGTATTCTTAAAAGTATGAAGGGCAGTTATACCACCGTGGTATCCGAGCTTGAGGCTCTGGCAAGGGCGCATAAACTTGAGCTTGATGTTCAGGCGGCGTTGAACGAGCAGTTACGGGCGGACGAGCGGAAGGCGCTTGAGGCGGAACTTGCGGAACTCCGAATGTGTTGCGCTACCCTGAAGCCGTGGGCGCGGCCTAGAGGACCGAGAAGGCTTCGTCCGCCACGGCCAGCGTGGTTTGTACGTCCTCATCGCTTAGCGCGTAGTTGAGAAAGTGATTGTGGTGGTTGGTGAGGTATATGCCCCGCTTCACCATCTCGGCGATCCAGCGCTGGTGGAGCATCAGGGCGGGAGTTTTGCCGTCCAGTCCGATGTCGGCCAGGCGCAGGTAGAACAGGGCTGGCATCCCCGAAACGTGCAGGGTAAAGCCGTGTTTCTTTGCCGCCGCGACCAGCCCCCCGGTGAGGCGGGTCCCCTTTTCGTGGAGTATCTGTGGGAGCTTCCGGGCTTTCATCTTTTCGATGCAGGCTACACCTGCGGCAAAGGGGACGGCTGAGAGCCAGTAGCTCCCGGTATAGGTGAGGCCGCTTACCGTGTTGCGCAAAAATTCCCCGCCGCACAGGGCGCTGACATTGTAGCCGTTGGCCAGGGCCTTGCAGAAACAGATCAGGTCCGCCTGGAAGCCGAAGAAGTGGTCGCTCCCGGCCAGGTCCAGCCGGAAGCCCGTCCGGACATCGTCCACAATGAGGATCGTCTCCGTATCGGTGCAGAGTTTGCGAACCTTCTGCCAAAACCCGTCGGCGGGCAGCTCGTTGTCCGCGAAGTTGCCGTGGAGGTAAGGCTGAGAGATAAGCGCCGCGATTTTCCCCTTGTTTTCCTCAAAAACTCGGACAAGTTTTTCGTAGTCGTTCCAGGGCACGTAGAGGTTGTTGGCCACGTCCTCCTCCAGGATCCCCGGATAATCGACCTTTTGGGTCCAGGGGGCCACCCCGTGGTAATACCCCTTGAAAAAGACGATCTTTTTCCGGCGGGTGTGGGCCCGGGCGGTCATGACCGCCAGGGTGGTGGAATCCCCCCCGTTTTTCATAAAAAACGCCCAGTCCGCGGCAGCCACCGTATCGGTGAGGATCTCCGCGAAATCGATCATTTTGGAGGACGGGGCGGTGACGCAGTCCCCCTTTTCCCGCTGTTTTGCCGCGGCCGCGTCCACGTCTTTGTCGTTGTACCCCAGCACGTTGGGCCCATAGGCGCACATATAGTCGATAAAACGGTTCCCGTCCACGTCCCAAAAGTACGTCCCCTGGGCCCGATCCGAAAAAAAGGGGAAGGCCGTAACCGGCACAAAACAACCCTCCGCCGGCCCCTGGTGGCCGTAAACGCCCGACGGGATCACCCGTAACGCCCGCTTAAATTCCGCGGCGCTTTTGGTATAGGTATAAACCGGAAAACTCATAATTACTCCCCTGGCCCCGGCAACATTCGGCATTGGGAGGCTTCCCCAAGCCGTTTGGTGCCGGGAAAGCCTCTTTGCGGGGGCCCTACGTCAAATAAAAGGCCGCCCGGTCCAGCAGACGGTTTACATTGTCCAGCATCCCCAAATTGCCCCGCATGGAAATAAGGCCCTGCCCCACACAGGCGAGGGCGTTTACCTTGCCGTCAAAGAGCCGCCGGGCCAGGTCTAAACTTGCAAACTCCATGACGGCATGGTAGTGTTCGGGAACCTCCCGGAAAGTGGTAAGGCGGTGATCCGTGACCCGGATGGCCGCCTGGGGCCCCCCGGCTATGGATAATACTATCGTCCCGTCGGCGATATTGGAAGCGGTGAACCGGCCGATGGAATCGTGGTTACCGATCTGGGAAAGGGTCCGGGCGATCACAAAAAACAGGACCACCGTACTGGCGCTGAAAAAATCGGGGTCGCGCACGTCCGGGGGGGGCCGCAAATAACGTTCCAGGATTTTGGTCAGTTGGGTAAAGGTCCGGGTGAGGAATTTGAGCTTGGTAAACCCCTTGCTGGGGATGGGGGTCACCGTCCCGTCTATAAGGCCGTTAAATTTTTCATAACTCGAAAAGGGCAGCCTGATATCGCAGGGCCCGTCCCCAATCCGGGCGCTGCACCCCTGTTCCGTAAACGCGAGGGTCATGGCGGGCCCGTTTTTTACGGCAAAACTCACGGCCAGGGGTTTGCCCCCTGGCAGGGAGGAGATAAGTTCCTTTGCCTCCGGGGCAAGGGCGCAGAGGTCCTCAAGCCCCCCGAGAATACCGTACAGGTTGATATACGCGAGGGCTACGGGATCTTTCATTAACTTCCGCCTCCTCCGATCCTACGATAGAAAAATGGTAGCGGAAAATGGGAGGGCTGTCAAGGGGACGCGCTGCGCCATAATTTTTCTAAGTGAAACGGGAGGAGTGAGGAGTGAAGCCGGCTAGTTTGCGGACTGGGCGGACTTTCGGCAGGGTTTTGCGGGATTTGAGAGCGGACGGCCTCCCGTTTGACCCACGAGAGATGAGTAGTGTCCTCACTCCTAACTTCTCCCTCCCTCCCATAACAAAAATCCCGTAATTATCCGTAATCCGGGTTCAGTTAGTGTGACAGGTACCGGCTGATAGTATCCATGGGCAGTCGTAACGCCCGGGAAATCTGTTCCGGGCTCATCCCAAATTGCAGCAGGTTTTTAATGGCTTCTTCCCGGCCCGCTTCCCGGCCCTTTTCCCAGCCTTCCTCCCGGCCTTCCTCCTCCCGAACCGCCAGGGCGTCGTCCCAGTTCCATTCCGTTAAAAGCATATTCATTACCTCCCTCGAGTGGGTTTCCAAAAACCCCTTGAGTATGTCTTCTTTTATGCACGCTTGTACCGCCTCCTTCATCACCTCTTCCCGGCTGCTCCCCTGCCCTTCATACTCCCGCACCCTCGCGATAAAGGCGCTGTACCCCGCCAATGCCGCGCACCGCCGGATTATCCCCTCATTGTGCCCACGGTTGATGTTGTACACCTTCACCCGCAGTTCCAGGGATATATCCCCCGGCACACGACCGATTTCCGCCGGGTTGTGAAAGGCCTCGGAGAGTTTCAGGGTCGTCTCGTCCGGGTAGGGGGCCTT
>JAITRV010000107.1 GCA_031288215.1 Spirochaetaceae bacterium
CCCTTTCGCTTTGTGGAGTGGAAGAGCGGCCAGTACATCCTCCTGGAAAAATTCCCCCTGTACCGGAGCTACGGCCCGCCGGAAAAGGGCACCGACGGCTGGGCGGGCCACAAGGACCCCCAGGTTGATCTGCTTTACTACCACATCATTCCCCAGGCAAGCACCAGGCTGGCCGGGCTTTTGACCGGCCAGTTCGACGTGGACTACAACGTGGATAACGATGATATTCCCGTGATCCGGGGGGACCGGAGTCTAAAATTGGTGAGTTACCAGGCGGGAACCCTGGCCCTGGTGTTTAACAAGAAGCAGGGTCCCTGCGCCGATCCCCGCTTCCGGCGGGCCCTGAACGCCGCTATTAACGCGGGGGAGATCATGGCCGCGGTCTTTGGGGAACAGTACGAGTTGGGTTCTTCCTACGTGGAGGACAGCCAGGAATTTTGGAGTTCCTCCGCCGGGGGGGAGCACTACAACCGGGGGGACCCCTCCCTGGCCCGGGAACTGCTCAAGGAAACCGCCTATGCCGGTTCAACCCTGCGGATTCTTACATCGGTCCCGGGAACCACCGACCGGGGGGTCCTCGTCCTCATGGCCCAGCTTGAAAAGGCGGGGATCAAGGCGGAGATGACCGTGGTGGACTGGGGCACCCTGCTGCAGTATCGGACCGATCCTTCCCGTTACGACATCTATACTTCCAGCTTTTTTTCCGTTCCCGTCCCCTCACTTAAACTGTACCTGAGCCCCGGCTTCCCCGGCTGGTCTGAGGATGCCCGGCTTGCCCGGCACCTGCGGGATTTTAACTCCGCCAAAAGCCGGGCGGAGGCCAGGGAACACTGGGAACTCCTCCAGGGGTATTCCTGGGAATACCTTCCCGTAGTCAGCCTGGGCCGCTTCTACCAGACCCATGCCTGGAGGGAAACCCTGGAAGGCTTAACCTCCTACAACGGCCTGTACTTCTGGAACGCGCAAATAAAGAAAAGGTAGTCCGCTTTCATGGGAAGATACCTGGGCCGCCGCCTCCTTTCCGTTGTTCCGGTCCTTTTCCTGGTGTCCCTGGCGGTTTTTAGCCTTGGAGCCCTGCTCCCCGGGGACGCCGCCGCCGCCCTGCTGGGACCCGACGCCGCGCCGGAGGATATTCTTTTTCAGCGCCGGCGGATGGGCCTGGACCTGGGTCCGGCCCGGCGCTACTTCCTGTGGATCCGGGCCCTCCTCCGGGGGGACCTGGGACTCTCCATGGGGAACGGTCTCCCGGTGGCGGAACTCCTGGCCCAGCGCGCGGGCCCTACCTTCTCCCTGGCCCTCTTTTCCCTGGCCCTCAGCCTCCTCATCGCCGTTCCCCTGGGCTTTGCCGCGGCCCTGAAAAAGGGAAGCTCCGCCGACCTTGTCTGCTCCCTCGCCGCCCTGGGGGGCGTATCGGTCCCCGGCTTTCTCCTGGGCCTTTTTCTGATTCTCGTTTTTGCCGTGGCCCTGCGCTGGTTCCCCGCCGCCGGTTATGTCCCCCCCGCCGCCGGCTTTCTTGCCCACCTCCGGTCCGTAACCCTGCCGGGAACCGCCCTGGCCCTGATGTACGCCGCCCTCCTCATGCGGGTGATCCGCTCAAGCCTGGCGGAGACCCTGGGCCGGGACTACGTGCGCTTCGCCAGATCCAAGGGAGCCGGGAAGCTCAGCGCTGCTTTCCGCCATGCCCTTCCCAACAGCCTGGCCCCTATCCTCAGCGTCCTGGGGCAGGGCTTCATCGGCGCCCTTTCCGGGGCGGCGGTGGTAGAATCGGTCTTTGGGATTCCCGGCATCGGGGCCCTCACCGCATCGTCCATCGCCAGGAGGGACCTCCCCGTGATTCAGGCGGTGGTACTGCTCTGCGCCCTGTTGAACCAGGGACTTAACCTGCTCATCGATCTTCTAAGCGCCCTGGCGGACCCCCGGATCAACCTGGGGCCGGGGGGACAGGAGTGAAGAAATTTTTATTTGGAGGGGGGGCTCATACCGGACATCAACTTGAAGGCGGGGCATATACTGCCCGCCCCCCCTGCGCCGGAGCCCAAGGTCTCCGGCTACCCCCCTTGGCGCCGCGTTCCGGCGTTGCAGGGCGGGCCTACAGGTTCCCCCCGGGCCTGGCTATTGTCCTCGTGATAGGATCCCTCTCGCTTTTCGGCCCCCTGTTTATCAGGGCCTCCCCCTACGATATTGACATGGGCCGGCGGCTCCGGCCCCCTTCGGCGGAGCACTGGTTTGGCACGGACACCCTGGGGCGGGATCTCCTGGCCCGGGTCCTGGCGGGGGGACGGATCTCCCTGGGAATCGGGATCGCCTCCTCCGCTCTCTCCGCGGTCCTGGCCCTCGCCATCGGCCTTTACGCCGGCGGGGTCCGGGACTTGTTCTTGATGGGCCTCTGCGACGCCCTGCGGGCCGTCCCCAATCTGCTCCTGGCCATTGCCTTGATGACCGCGCTGGGGGGCGGCGCCGTTCAGTTGATCATCGTTCTGGCCCTGGCCGCCACCCCGGTGACGGCGCGGCTGGTACGTTCCTCCGCCCTGGCGATCCGTTCCCAGCCCTATATTGACAGCGCCCGGCTCCAGGGGGCGGGGCGGTTCCGAATCCTCTTTTTCCAGATTCTGCCCAACATCCTTTCCCCCCTGGCCGCCCAGATGAGTTTTACCTGCGCCCAGGCCATGACCGTGGAGGCGGCCCTCAGTTATCTGGGGGCCGGGCTCAAGCCCCCCCTGCCAAGCTGGGGGAGCATCCTCCAGGAAGGACAGACCGTGATCTTCAGCGCCCCCTGGATGATCTTCTTCCCCGGCATCTTCGCCGCCCTTGCCATCCTGGGCATCAACCTCCTGGGCCAGGATAATAGCAAATAAGCCGAAGAAGGAAAGCGAGATACTTTAGTTCTTTCTTTTTTGACTTCTTCGACTTCGCGGTAAAATTTCAGAAGAAAAACCGCTAAGTCAAATCGAACCGAAGGTTCGCAGTCGAAGAAGGAAGCCGAGATACTTCATTTCTATACTTTTTTGACTTCTTCGACTTCGCGGTAAAATTTCAGAAGAACCAACCGCCAAGTCAAATCGAACCGAAGGTTCGCAGTCGAAGAAAGGAGCCGAGATACTTCATTTCTTATACTTTTTTGACTTCTTCGACTTCGCGGTAAAATTTTCTAGGGAAGATTTTTTGCATGACAACTACGTTAAGCCATGTTATTATTTATCATGCTTGAGAAGCTTGGGATCTTTTATAACGAAGAGGTTGAACGGTATATTGAAAGTTTTGTCGCCTGTTTTAATGTGCGTTTCGTTATACTGTCTCTTGACTTTGAGGATATGATCACCGGATCGCCCCATGTTGTTTCGCCTTATTGCCATTTGATGCGGTACAAACTCCACAAGCTTACTACCTGCCTTCATCAAAACCGCCAGGGATGCCGGCGCTGCCGGAAAGAAAGCGCGCCCTTCGTTTATCGCTGTTATGCGGGGCTTTACGAGGTGGCGATGCCGATTATCGTCAACGGGCGGCATATCGGTTACGCGATGACAGGACAATTCAAGACATATAACGATGACGGAAGCACGCCGGAAATTCCCGGGGAATTGATTGACATCTGCGGGAAACTCGGCCTTGACGGCGCGCTGCGGAAAACCTGGGAAGAATTACCCCTCTATGACCGGAAAACAACGGAAAGCATGGTCAACCTTTTCTATATGCTCATCAACTTTATCGTGATGCGGGAGTATCTTGATATACACCAGCCGGACCTGACAGAAAAAATATTACGCTGGCTGGATAATCATATTACCGATACCATAGAACTGGACGCCCTTGCTTCCGCGATGTGCTGCAGCCGGTCGACAATTTCGCACACGATCAAACGGCGGCTTGGGATAAGTTTCCGGCAGCTCTGTACCCAGAAAAAAATTTACCGGTTTGAAAAAATCATCGCCGTTGAGCCTTCTCTTACTATTTCCGAAGCGGCGCTCAGGGTCGGCTACGACGATCCCCTCTATTTTTCGCGCCTTTACAAAAGAACCAGGTTTATCGCGCCGTCAACCTATGTAAAATCGGTACGCGATAGCTCACGTTGATTCGCTCCTGAAGTCCCCTCAGGCGTACCTTCAGCATAATTCACCGGCCCGGCAGTGGCCCCGGCATTTTTGCATATTTGTCCATGTTTTTTGCAAACCAGCCTATGTCGGGCCGCAAAAACCTCCTGTACAATAATCGTTAATATAAACGATTGGAGTTGAGAATGCCGGTTGAGTTATGGAACGAAGCTTGGAAATTTTCGCGCGAAGAAGGGGAGGCGGCTCTCTATGCCGCCCCCGGTTTTGACGACAGGGCGTGGAAACCGATTGTACTCCCCCATGACTGGGGGGTAGAGTATCCGGCCGCCCGGGACGCGCCGTCGGGGGGCGGCGGGGGTTACGCGGTAACCGGGGCCGGCTGGTACCGCAAGAAACTG
>JAITRV010000109.1 GCA_031288215.1 Spirochaetaceae bacterium
CTCCTCACCCGGGACGATTTCGGGGATTCCCTCCGGACCCTGAATATGCGGAATACCCTCTTTACCCTGGTGGACGAGGGGATCATTCCCGTCATTAATGAAAACGATACCGTGGGGGTGGAGGAGATCAAGATCGGCGACAACGATACCCTGGCGGCCCAATCCGCGGTCCTCTGGAGCGCGGACCTCCTGATCCTCCTCAGCGACATTGACGGGCTCCACGACCGCAACCCCAAGGAGCACCCTGACGCGGCCCTCCTGGAGGAGGTGCGGGACATCGCCCAGGTCCGGCAGCATGTCGTCATGGGGGGAACCAACAGCCTGGGCACCGGGGGAATCGCCACCAAAATAGAGGCCGCCCAGCGGGTCGTGTCCTACGGCATCCCCATGATCCTGGCCCACGGGGGGCGGCCCCGGGTCCTGGAGGCCCTGGCCGCGGGAATCCAGCCGGGCACCGCCTTCCTGGTGTGAGGGACGGTTGAACCGGATCTTTTCGGAAAAGAGGAATAAAAGATGAGTATAGCTATCGCCTGTATAGGCAGCGGAAACATGGGCGCGGCCCTGATGCAGGGGGCCGTGGGGATTATCGGCGGGGAAAACATCGCGCTTACCGATGCGGACCTGCCCAAGGCCACGGTGCTGGCGGCGAAATTGGGGGCCTCGGTGTACCCCTCCAACATTGAGGCGGTGAGGCAGGGGGACTTTGTCTTTTTGGCGGTGAAGCCCCAGGTCCTCCCTTCGGTGCTGGGGGAGATCCGGGGGGCCTTGAAGGAGCGCGCGGGTACGGGAAAGGCCGCGGTGCTGGTCTCCATGGCCGCGGGCTGGTCCATTGCCGCGATCCGTGCCGAACTGGCGCTTCCCAATCAGCCGGTAGTTCGGATCATGCCCAATACCCCCGCCCTGGTCTCTCAGGGGATGATCGCCCTGGCCGCGAGCCCTGAACTGGGGGAGGAATCCCTGGCCCGCCTGGAGCGGGTCCTGGCCGCCGCCGGGTCGGTGGACCGCCTGGAAGAGCGTTACCTGGATGCGGTAACCGGCCTCTCCGGTTCGGGGCCGGCTTTTGTGTACCTCTTCATTGAAGCCCTGGCGGACGGCGGCGTCCTCGCGGGCCTGAGCCGGGATAAGGCCCTGGCCTACGCGGTCCAGACCGTCCTGGGGGCCGCGGCGATGGTCCGGGAAACGGGCCGGCACCCCGGGGAACTCAAGGATATGGTGAGTTCCCCCGGCGGAACCACCATCGCCGGGGTAGCCGCCCTGGAACGGGGGGCCTTCCGGGGGACGGTGATGGCCGCGGTGGAGGCCGCCTGGCGGCGATCCCTGGAACTGGGGCGCTCGGCGCCGAAGGATGCGTCATGGAAAGAATCGGGGAAATAACGCGGGCCACGAAGGAAACCGAGATCAGGATACGGTTGAATGTGGACGGCCGGGGGGAAGGGCGGCTGGATTGCCCCATCGGGTTTCTGACCCACATGCTGACCACCTTTGCCCGGCACGGCCTCTTTGACCTGGAACTCCGGGCGGCGGGGGACCTGGAGGTGGATCAGCACCACCTGGTGGAGGATACGGGGATAGTCCTGGGGCAGTGTTTTTCCCGGGCCCTGGGGGAAAAGCGGGGGATCCGCCGGGTGGGAAGCTGCCTTTTCCCCATGGACGAGACCCTGGCCCGGGCCGCGGTGGACCTTTCCGGCCGGGCCTTTCTGGTCTTTGAGGGGGCCCTCTCCAACATCCCCCTGGTGTCCGCCCCGGGAGGGCCGGGACAAGGCCCCGCCTCCTTCCAGACCGACACGGTGGAGGATTTCTGGCAGGGCTTTGTCCAGGGCGCGGGGGCAAACCTCCACCTGGAGATCCTCCGGGGCCGGAGCGATCACCACAAGATCGAGGCCCTCTTCAAGGCCGCCGCCCGGGCCCTGCGGGAGGCCTGCGAGATCGATCCCCGGGCCGCGGATCTGGTCCCCTCCGCCAAGGGAACCCTGGAAAGTCCCGGGGTGATTGTATGATCGGCGTGGTAGACTACGGCGCGGGCCCCGCGCCACAGCCGGTTTCCGTCAACCGCTGCCGGGGAGTTTTGCCCTGATTGGCGTGGTAGACTACGGCGCGGGCAATCTCGGATCGGTGATGAACGCCCTGAAACGGCTGGGGATCCCCGCCCGCTTTTCCCGGGGGCCGGAAGAACTGGGAAGCGGGGGGCCCTTTGAGGGGATCATCTTCCCCGGGGACGGCCATTTTGCCACCGCCATGGCCAGCCTGGAAAGCTCCGGGTACGTCCAGGCCCTTCGGGAATGGATCCGGGCGGATAAGCCCTTCCTGGGGATCTGCATCGGCCTCCAACTCCTCCTGGAAGAATCCGAGGAGGCCCCCCCGGTGGAGGGGAAGCCGGTGCGGGGCCTGGCCGTCATCCCCGGGACGGTAAAACGCTTCCCCGGCCGCAAGGTTCCCCAGATAGGCTGGAACCGCACCGAGGCATCGGCAGCATCCCGGCTGTTCCGGGGACTGCCGGCCGGTTCATTTTTCTACTATATACATTCCTATTACGCGGCCCCGGCGGAGGGGAGCGTCGTGGCCGCCGAGGCGGAATACTACCTCCGCTACTGCTCCGCGGTGGAACGGGGCGCCCTGGCGGCGGTTCAGTTCCACCCGGAAAAATCCGGGACCCTGGGCCTGGAACTCCTGAAAAACTGGGCCCCTGCCGGCTAAAAGGGGGAGGGAGGCTTTATGCAGGCAAAACGGATCATCCCCTGTCTGGACGTGGACGACGGGCGGGTGGTAAAGGGGGTCAAATTCCGGGGCATCCAGGATGCGGGGGACCCGGTGGAACTGGCCCGGCGGTACAACGATGACGGGGCGGATGAACTCACCTTTCTCGACATCGGCGCTTCCTACAAGAGCCGCTCGACGCTGCTGGAGGTGGTGCGGCAGGTGGCGGCGGAGGTGTTTATTCCCCTCTGTGTGGGCGGAGGTGTCCGGTCGGTGGAGGATATGCGGCTGGCCATGAACGCCGGGGCGGATAAGGTGTCGGTCTGCACCTCGGCCCTGGAGCGGCCCGCGCTGATCGCCGAGATGGCCCGGGCCTACGGGAGCCAGTGCGTGGTGCTGTCGATAGACGCGAAACGGGCGGCGCCCCAGGAGGGGAAGGTCCGCTGGCACGCCTTTTCCCACGGGGGGCGTCTCGATACGGGCCTGGACGCGGTGGAATGGGCGGTTCGGGCGGTGGAACTGGGGGTGGGGGAGATCCTCCTCAACTCCATCGACGCCGACGGTACCGGCGGGGGGTATGATCTGGAACTGACCCGGACGGTCCTGGACGCGGTGGGGGTGCCGGTGATCGCCTCCGGGGGCGCGGGGACCCTGGACCAGATTGCCGGCGTTCTCATGCCCCCGGATGCGGCGGATGACCGGTGGGGCAACGCCGATGCGGCCCTGGTGGCCTCCCTGCTCCATTTCGGCAAGACGACGATTCGGGATATCAAAGCATACGCGGAATCCAAGGGAGTGGTGGTTCGATGGTAGTTTCTTCTATAGATATACAGGGCGGCATGGTGGTTCAGCTCCGGCAGGGGGCGGAACTGGTGTTGCGGCGGGATGACCCGGCGGCGTTGGCACAGGAATTCGACCGCTACGGGGAAGTGGCGGTGATAGACCTCGACGCGGCCATGGGGAAAGGATCGAATCTCGGCCTGATCCGGCCCCTGCTGCGAAAGGCGGAATGCCGGGTGGGGGGCGGGATCAGGACCGCGGAGCAGGCCGCGGAGCTGGTGAGCCTCGGGGCAAAGCGGATCATCATCGGTTCCGCCGCCTTCCGGGACCCGGCAAAGCGGGGGCTGGGCCCTGCGGGGGGGGAATTCGCCCTCCAAATCCCCTTCCTCGAGGCCCTGGCCACGCGCATAGGCCGGGAACGGCTGATCCTCGCGGTGGATGCCCGTCCCCCGGAGGGGCTGCCCTTGCGGGGGGGCCCTGGGGCTTCCGGGGCCGGCTCTTACGGGATCACCGTGGACGGCTGGAAAACCCCCACGGGGCTGGACCTCATCGAAACCGCCCGGGCCGCGGAACCCTATGTGGGGGCCTTCCTCTTTACCTGCGTGAACCGGGAGGGGACCATGACCGGCATAGACCTGGAACCGGTGAAGGCCCTGCGGGGGGCGGTTTCCTCCGGCCTCACCGTGGCCGGGGGGGTCTCCACCCTCGAAGAAATCGAGGCCCTCGCCGCCCTGGGCTGCGACATCCAGTTGGGCATGGCCCTCTACACCGGCGCCGTCTCCCTGGCCGACGCCTTTGTCCGCTCCCTCAACTGGGCCCATGGCGCCCTGCCAACGCCCGGCGCCGGTTCGGCGGCCCTGCTCCCGGTGATAGCCCAGTCCCCGGACGGGCAGGTGCTGATGACGGGCTTCGCGGACCGCGAGGCGGTGGCGGAGACCTTCAAGCGGGGGATGCTCTGCTTCCACAGCCGCAGCCGGGACGCCCTCTGGATGAAGGGGGAAAGCTCCGGGAACACCCTGGCGATCCGCCGGATCCGGGCGGACTGCGACCGGGACGCCCTGCTCGCCACGGTAGAGCCCGCGGGTCCGGTCTGCCATACCGGGGCCTGGTCCTGTTTCGCCGCGGACCGCCGCTACACCTGGGAGTTCCTTCAAGCCATCATCGCCGAACGTTTCAGGAATCCCCGGCCCGGCTCCTATACCGCCACCCTGGACGACGGCCTGGTCCGGGAAAAGGTGCGGGAGGAGGCGGAAGAACTCTGTACCGCCTCGGGCCGGGAGGAACTCATCTGGGAAGCGGCGGACCTCCTCTACTTTGCCACGGTCCTCCTGACCCGCGCCGGGGTAACGGTGGGGGAGGTGCTGGACGAACTGGAGCGGAGGCACCGGAAGTGAGTGAGTCCGATCCACGCTTAAATCTCCTCTTTTTTTAACTTTTTCTTTTCCCTATTAAAGCAAAACCCCTTTTTCGCTCCTTATATCTTATAAGGAGTTCCTATGACCATCCATAACAGCAAAGACAACAGCTTTAAGCGCATCCTTGGCAATCACGCCATTTTCGTCCAGTTCCTCAAGGACTATGTCCCCCTGGATATCTGGCAGGACCTCAGCCCCGATGACATCGAGGACATGAGCGAACGCTTCGTCCCCCTTTTCCAGAGCAGCCGAGAGGCTGATACCGTCAAGCGGGTCCGTCTCAAGGGCCTGGAAACCCCCTGTTTCATCATCGCTATCGTCGAGCATCAGTCTACCATCGACTTTAACACCCCCTTCCGCCTCCTCCGCTATATCACCCTGGTCCTCACCGAATACGAGCGGGAAGCCAACGAGGATCATGCCGGCCTCAGCGCCGCCAAGGACTTCCGCTTCCCCCCTGTCCTCCCCATCGTCTTCTACGACGGCCGGTCCCCCTGGACTGCCGTGATGAACTTTAAGAACCGGACGGTGATGCGCGAAGCCTTCTCCCGGTATATACCGGACTTCGAGTATTGCCTGGTGGAGTTGAACCGCTACAAGATCGAGCACATTGTCCGGTTTAAGGATGAGTTGGCGGTGCTGATGCTGATAGACAAGATGGACTTTCGGGACAAGGAGGAGTTCCTGAAGGCGTTCCCTGCGTACATGAAAGAGATGGGATTGAAAATTCCTGAGAATTTGGCTAGATTGATGGAGGATGTGATACGGGTGTTACTGAGCCGGTTGAAAGTACCGGAGGAACAGATTCGGGAGACGACGGATCTGATCCGCGAAAAGGAGGCAGCGCGGATGTTTGACCATCTTGTGGAAAGCTATTTTGAAGGCCAACGGCTTGCTCAGGAAGCGAAAGCCCTTGAAATCGCAAGAAATGCGTTGTCCGAAGGGGCAACGGTAGAATTTGTCCGTAAGATTACCGGCCTTGATCCTGAAACCGTCAAAAACCTCAGCGCACAATTCAATGGCGAATGAACCGTGAGGAGGAAGACGTGAACAGCGGGGGGTCTATGAGCAGGTTCTTGAATAGGCGGGTGAGGGGCTTGGAGCCCTATGTGCCGGGGGAGCAGCCCCGGGAGGGGACGTTTATCAAGCTCAACACCAATGAGAATCCCTATCCGCCGTCGCCGCGGGTGATCGAGGCGATCCGGGAGGCGGCGGGGGAGGGGCTGCGGCGGTACCCGGACCCGGAGTGCCGGGTGCTGCGGGAGGCCGTGGCGGGGGTCTACGGGGTGCAGCCGGAGCAGGTCTTCGCGGGGAACGGCTCCGATGAAGTCCTGGCTTTTGCCTTTGGGGCCTTCTTCCCCTCCGCCCCCGCCTCCGGAGAGGGTTCCCTTGCGGGTAGCGGGGGGCCGGTTATCTTTCCTGATGTGACCTACAGTTTTTACCCGGTTTACGCGGGGCTCTGGGAGATTCCCTACCGGACGGTGCCGGTAGGGGAGGATTTTTCCGTCAACGCCGAGGATTACCTGGTCCCGGCCGGGGGGGTGGTACTGGCCAACCCCAACGCGCCCACGGGGAGGGCGCTGCCCCTCCGGGAGATCCTTTCGGTGGCAGGGTACCAGGGGAAGGCCGGCCGGGTGCTCATCGTGGACGAGGCCTACGGGGCTTTTGGCGCGGAGACCGCGGCGGCCCATATCGGGGAGTACCCCAACCTGCTCACCGTGCATACCCTCTCGAAGGCCGCTTCCCTGGCAGGGCTCCGGGTGGGCTTTGCCATCGGTTCACAGGAGCTTATCCAGGGTCTCTGCCGGATCCGGGATTCTTTTAACTCCTATACCCTGGACCGCCTCGCCCTGGCCGGGGGTACCGCGGCGGTCCTGGACACGGCCTATTACGCGGGGATCACAGCGCGGATCATCGCCACCCGGGAGCGGGTATCCGGGCGGCTCGGGGAACTGGGCTTTGAGGTGGTTCCCTCGTCGGCGAATTTTATCTTTATCCGTCATCCCGCGCGGTCCGGGGCGGCGATCTTTGCCGCCCTCCGGGAACGGGGCATCCTGGTTCGGCACTTTGACAAGCCCCGGATTCGGGACCACCTGCGGGTCAGCATCGGCACCGACGAGGAGATGGACGCCTTCCTGCAAGCGGCGCAAGAAGCGGCGTGGGAAGCGGTGCGGGAAGCGGCCGGGGGGCCGGGGCAATGAAGATCCTTGAAGGCCGGGAATTCGGGGCGTATTGGAAAGCAATTCGGGGAGCCGGGGAGGACCGGGAACTGCTCGATCAGGTCCGGGGGATAATCGAGGCGGTCCGGCGGGAAGGAGACGCCGCGGTCCGGCGTTTTGCGGCGCAATTCGACCGGGCGGCCCCGGAAACGACCGGCTTTCCGGCGGCGCTGATGGAGGCGGCCTGGGACCGGCTCCGGCGGGAGGAGCCGGAATTGGCGGCGGCCCTGGAACTGGCGGCGGGCCACATCCGGCGTTTCGCGGAACTCCAGCGGGAGCAGCTGCGGGATTTTGAGTACGAGATGAGTCCGGGCCTCTTTACCGGGCAGCGGGTGGTCCCGGTGCGGCGGGCGGCGGTGTATGTCCCCGGGGGGCGTTTCCCCCTGATTTCCTCGGTACTCATGGGCATTATCCCCGCCCTGACCGCCGGGGTGGAGGAGGCCTTTATCGCCTCGCCGCCCCAGGAGGACGGCTTTCCGGACCGGCGCATCCTGGGGGCGGCCTTTCTCGCCGGGGCCCGCCGGGGTTTCGCCCTGGGGGGCGCCCAGGCCATAGCCGCCCTGGCCCTGGGCACGGAGACGGTTCCCGCGGTGGACGTGATCGCCGGGCCGGGAAACAAGTACGTGGCCGCGGCGAAGCGGCTGCTTTACGGGGAGGTGGGGATAGACTTCGTCGCGGGGCCCACGGACGTGCTGATCATCGCCGACGGTTCCGCCGGCGGGGGTGGGGAGGCGGCGGCGGAATTCGCGGCGGCGGATATGCTCGCCCAGGCGGAGCACGACCGCGACGCCCGCGCCCGCCTGCTTCTCCCCCGCCGGGATCTGGCCGAAGCGGTCCTGCGCGCCCTGGATCGCCGCCTCCGCTCCCTCCCCACGGCGGCCACGGCCCGTTCCAGCCTGGACGCGGGGGGCCTCATCGTCATTTACCGGGACCGGGAGGAGGCGGTGGAGATTGCCGACAGGATTGCCCCGGAACATCTGGAACTCCAGACCGCGGACAGCGAGGCCTGGGTTCCCCTGCTCCGCAACTACGGTTCCCTCTTTATCGGGGAGCGGGCCGCGGAGGTCCTGGGGGACTATTCCGCGGGGATAAACCACACCCTGCCCACCTCGGGGAGCGCCCGGTTCAACGGGGGTCTTTCGGTGCGGCATTTTCTCAAAACCCTGACGACCCTGCGTTGCGGGCGCGGCGAGGGTTACGACGCCGCCCTGGCCGCGGCGGAGCGCATTGCCCGCTCCGAGGGGCTGGCGGCCCACGCGGAGAGCGGGAAACAAAGGACAAGTAGCAAGTAGCAAGGAGGAAGGAGCAGGTAGCAAGGAGGAAGTAACAGGTAACAGGTAATAAGGAGAATGTTTAAAGCGCTTAATGAGTGTTAAGCATGATGAGTGCTGAGGGGGGAGAGGGAAAGAATTTGCTATTTTTTAATAAAAAAATGAAGAAAAAGGTCAAAAAAGTGTTGACATAGGATTGTTTGGCATTATATAATACAATCAAAAGATAAAGAGGACTGTGGGCAATCGTGGGTTGCTGCCCTCTTGTCATTCC
>JAITRV010000185.1 GCA_031288215.1 Spirochaetaceae bacterium
ACGGCGGCGTGTTACTTTACGGTGGCCGGTTTAGATCAATCTCACCGACGAGGTTCCTTCAAGGTTCCTTGAAATTCCTCACTGCGGGTTACAACCTGCCACCGGCTCTCTGACCCCGTCGGACCAGAGTACCACGTTATCCCGATAATTTAAATCATAGCATCTTACCGGTTCGCGGAGGAGGGCCCGGGATTTTGCCTGTGGATGCTCTCGCATCCACTTCTTTAGATTCAACCTCACGATGGACACCCTTGCCTTTGGCTTCGGACCGAAGGTCCGCTGCTTCCTGCTACCGAGCGCATAGCGGACTCTCACCGCCAAGTTACCGCCCATGCTGGGCGCACGAGAAAGGGGGTACTATTACTCGCCCTCATCCTTATCAAAATACGGGTCGTCATGCAAAACACGGATAAGTGGAGTGAGCAAATCTTCTCTTACCGGTTTTCAACAACGAGCACGTGACCGAGGAAGCCCTTAACCATTGCCTGAAGGTCTGCGAGGGATGAGAGGAAGTGCTCCTCATCCAGGACACCACGGAGCTGAATCCGGAAGCCCACCGGAATCGGATAAGGGACACCGAAGGGCTGGGAGAGGTGGGGGAATGGGACGGACCTGGTTTTTTTGTCATCCGACTCTCATGGTAAACCCCCGGGATGGGGGCTCGATGGGGGTGGCGGATATGCGATTGCTGGCACGGAAGCGTGAAAAAGATGAGCAGGGGAAATATAAAAAGAGAATTCCCATGCCGGACGGGAGGTCGGGATAGAGGACAATGTATATAAACGGTAGCCCCCGGCCTAATACCTGAATTCGCTCCCGCCGATAAATTCCCGGAGTATGCTTTGACCCGGTATGAGTTGGGGCGGTACGGAGGCGAAATTCTTCAAGAAGGAGAGGAGCCGTACCGCCTCGGAGTATTCCCTTTTGTCGGGCTTCACCGTGTGAAGCAGGGGTTCGGCGTAGAATTTCAGCACCGCCAACTCGTAGTCCAGGGCGGAATTGAAGGCCACATCCGCCGCGTTCTGGAAGGGGAAAATGTGCTTCCGTTCTCCCCGCTGGACGCTGGGCCACATCCTGATAGTCCCTGCGGCGGAATTCCCCCGGAACTGGTAATCCCGGACCATGCGCCGCAACAGCCGGTTATCGCTGGTGGGAATCCGGTTGTGGTCATCCAGGTTGAGTTGGGTCAGGGCTGAAACATAGATCTTGAATTTCCGGTCCCCCTGAATCTGGGGGGTGAGGGCGTCATTGAGGCCGTGGATGCCCTCCAGGATGAGCACGGTCCTCCGGCCCAGGCGAATCCGTTGGCCCCCGTCGGGCCGGCGCATTCCGGTTTTGAAGTCGTAGGAGGGGATCTCCACCTCCTTGCCCTCCAGCAAATCCACCAACTGTTCATTCAGATAGGGCACGTCCAGGGCTTCCAGACATTCGTAATCGGCCTCCCCCTTTTCATCCCGGGGAGTCCGGTCCTTGTTCACGTAGTAATCATCCAGGCTTACCGCAATGGGGTTTATCCCCATCACCCTGAGTTGGATGGAGAGCCGCTTGGCGGTGGTGGTCTTTCCTGAACTGGAGGGACCGGCGATGAGTATAACCTTGACGGTATGGGCCTTGGCCTGGATCCTCGCGGCAATCTCGGCGATCTTGTTCGCCTGGAAGGCTTCGGCGACCTGGATATACTCATGGATTTTCTGTTCCGATACCAGCCGGTTAAGCTGGCCGACGGATTGGACCTCGACGATGCGGCCCCACTTTTTGTGCTCCTGGTATACCGAAAAGATTCGGGGGCTGTCCTCAAAGGGATCGATCTCGGTCCCCCGGCCGATGCCGGGAAAACAGAGGAGGAAGCCGCTATGGTAGGGGATAAGGTCAAAAGCCCCGAGCACGCCGGTTCGGGGTACCAGGGGTTCAATGTTGAGGTCCACATAGCCCCGGCATATATCAACCTTAATCTTGGATTCACTGCGCTGATCCAGAAGGAGGCTGGTTTTGGTTTGACTGTTCTTCTCGAAGAGGGCCAGGGCTTCGGCATAGGCCATATAGGCGCTGTCGATGGGCAGGTCCTCCTTAACCAAGCTGGTCATCTCGGCCTTGAGGGATTCGATTCCCTCGGGCAGGGGCGGTTTTTCATCGCCAAAGGTATAGTAGTAACTGTTCCCCAGGGAATGGCCTATGGCAAGGGTCCGGTCAGGGAAGCGGTTCCGGGCAGCCATTGCCAGGAGGAAAGCCAAGGAACGGCGGTAGATCATCACCCCATCGGGGGCTTCCAGGGAAACCCCCTCCAGGGCGGCGTTGATCTCCAGCCGGGTGGAAAGGGGGAGAATTTCGTTGTTGACCCGGACCGCCGCCAATCCTCCGCCGACCGGGCCCAGGCGATCCGTCAAGGTCTCCGCCGCCGTCCCCACCGGGCAGGTCAAAACCGAACCATCGCTAAACCGTATCTGTATATCCTTCATCAATAAAACTCCTCGCCCCGGAGGGCCCCGCTATCTGAACGGCCCTCAGGAACCCTCTCCGGGGGGCTCCAGACAGCTCTTGATCAGATCCAGTTTGAGGGTCCGCAGACCCTGGGTAATGGAAACCTTGTAGATGTGGGGATTGAGGAGCCGGGTATAGCTTGGGTCAAAAGCTTCCAGACCGGACTGAAGGGTCCGCTGAATCTGAATCAGGGGGAGCGCCTCCCCCAGGAGCTTCCCCCGGTCAAGCCGGAGTTTGAGGAGGCGTTCCACGGAGCCCTCCACCGTATGGTAGAAGTGGCGGTAGTCCGCCGCGGGATGCCAGAGCACGTAACGTTTCCCCGGTTCTATTGTTTCGCCCGTGCCGGAATCGTTCTCAAGGCCGAGGACATCCGCCACGGCCATTCCCTGGGCGTCTTTGATCCGCCACACCTGCTTTATCCCGGGATTGGTGGTCTTGTCGGGATTGTCGGAGAATTTCATGACCGCGACCATATTGCCGGTCCCGTCATCCCGGGCGGTCAGCTTATAGACCCCGCTAAAGGCCGCTTCATTGCCCCCGGTAACCATATTGGTCCCCACCCCCCAGGAATTAATGGGGGCCTTCGCATTGACCAGGGTCTCGATGATGGTCTCGTCCAGATCATTGGAAACCGTGATGGTTGCCTTGGGAAAACCCGCCTCGTCGAGGATGCGCCGGACCTGGACGGTAAGGTAGTGCATATCCCCCGAATCCAGGCGGACCCCAAAATTTTTCCCCCGGGCGGCGAGCTTCTTTCCCACCTTCATCGCGTTGGGAAGCCCGCTTTTCAGGGTATCGTAGGTATCGATGAGGAAGACCGTGCGGTCCGGGTACATATCCGCATAGGCCTCAAAGGCGGCCTCTTCGCTGTCGTGGGCCATAATCCAGGAATGGGCCATGGTTCCCATCACGGGGATGCCGAAGTCCTTCCCCGCCAGGACATTGGAGGTGCCCACGGCGCCGCCGATAAAGGCCGCCCGGGAAGCCGACATGGCCCCGTCCCAGCCCTGGGCCCGGCGGAGGCCGAATTCCATGATCGAACCCTTATCCGAGGCCAGCCACACCCGGGCAGTCTTGGTGGCAATAAGGCTCTGGAAGTTAATGGTATTCAGGATCAGGCCTTCAACGATCTGGCACTGGATGAGGTCCCCCCCTATCCTGACCAGGGGTTCCTGGGGGAACACCACGGTCCCCTCATCCACCGCCCAGAGGGAACCGGTGAAGCGGAAATCCTTCAGGTAATCCAGGAAGGCCCGATCAAAGAGGCCGATCCCCTCCAGGTAGGCGAGGTCGTCGCCGGAGAAGCGCAGGGCCTTGAGGCTTTCCAGAAGGGTGTCCAAGCCGGCAAAGACCGAGAAGCCCCCCCCAAAGGGGTGACGGCGGAAAAACATTTCGAACACCGCGTAACGGTTAAGGCCGTTCTTCCAGTAACCCTGGGCCATGGTGAGGGAATAAAAATCCGTAAAGAGGGCTGAAATACCGTTCATGATATATCCCCGGAATTGACAAAGAGGGCTCCCCCCTCTTGCATGGCCTTCAACGCCCTTTCCACCGAACCCGGGGGCAGGTCCACCCCGGCCACCGCATCGGTGAGGAGGATCACCCGGTATCCCAGGCGGAGTCCGTCCATCACGCTGAAGAAGACACAGTAATCCGTGGCAAGCCCCCCCACCAGGATCGTATCAACGGCCTTTTCCTTTAAGAAATCCTCCAGCCCCGTAGGGGTTTTCCGGTCATTCTCAAAAAATACCGAATAGGAATCCAGATCTTCGTGGTACCCCTTCCTGAGCACAAAGGTGATAAGGTCCACCCGGAGTTCTTCGTGGAACCGGGCCCCCGCCGTGTTCATCACGCAATGGGCCGGCCAGAGGATCTGCTCCATATCCCCGGGGAGCCGGACGAGGTCGCCGACGCGCTTCCCCGGATGGGCGGCGGCAAAGGAAACATGCCCTTCGGGATGCCAGTCCTGGGAGGCGGCGACCGCTCCTTCCGCCCGGGCAAATTTTTCCGCCAGGGCGTTGAGGGGCCCGACCACCCGGTCCCCCCCCTGGACCGCCAAGGCTCCGGCGGGCCGGACCGTCCCATCCCGGGAAGTATAGGGGGGGCAAAAATCAACCTGAACATCCACCTCTATGAGGGCGGATGTGGCAAAGTCAATAACCATGATTCCTCCTCCTTGAAAGGCATCGAAGCGCCGGAACACAAAAAAGCGCCTTCTTTATAATACTATATATATACCATTTTCCATCTCTCCAATACTATATCATACATCGGCAAAAATACCAAGAAAAAAAGCCCGGGTCCAGGGCACCGGCGTTTACCCCTTCCTTATTCCTCGCTGTTCGTTGTTCGGACGGCGCCTTGATCATGGAGGGTCGAATAGAATACAATAAGGGTATCAAGGCCGCTTGGGGCGGTTTCCTTGAGAAGGAGTTAAACGATGACCAGTTATACCGAATTAGGCCTCGTCAATACGGTGGAATTGTTTAAGAAGGCAGTAAACGGCGGATATGCGATTCCGGCATATAATTTTAACAATCTGGAACAGATACAAGCCATTATCCAGGCCTGCGTGGAAACCAAATCCCCGGTAATACTCCAGGTTTCTTCAGGAGCCCGGAAATATGCCAACCAGAATTTGCTCCGTAATATGGCCCGGGGCGCTGTGGAGTATGCCCACGAACTGGGTTACGATATTCCCATCGTCCTCCATCTGGATCATGGGGATACCTTTGAACTCTGTAAGGACTGTATCGAATCGGGGTTTTCCTCAGTCATGATAGACGGGTCCAGCCTGTCCTACGATGAAAACGTGGCCCTGACCAAGAAGGTCTGCGAATTTGCCCATTCCCGGAAGGATTATGTTACCGTAGAGGGGGAATTGGGGGTCCTGGCGGGGGTGGAAGACGATGTTGCCGCGGAACATTCCCACTACACCCAGCCCGAGGAGGTCGAGGACTTTGTCAAGAAAACCGGGGTCAATTCCCTGGCCATATCCATCGGCACCAGCCACGGCCGGACGAAGTTCAAACCCGAACAGTGCACGAGGGATGCCAACGGCATCCTCATCCCCCCGCCCCTGCGCTTCGATATCCTCCAGGAAGTCGAAAGGCGGATTCCCGGCTTCCCCATCGTCCTCCACGGCTCCTCTTCGGTGCCCATTGAATACGTCAAGATAATCGAAAAGTACGGCGGCAGCCTGAAAGATTCGGTGGGAATCCCCGAGGACCAGTTGCGGCAGGCGGCAAAGAGCGCGGTCTGCAAGATCAACATCGATTCCGACGGCCGCCTGGTGATGACCGCCCTGATCCGCAAGATCCTGGCGGAAAAACCCGATGAATTCGATCCCCGCAAGTATCTGGGACCGGCCCGGGACGAATTGAAGAAGCTCTATATGCACAAGAATATCAACGTGCTGGGGTCTGCGGAGAAGGCGTAAAAGCCCCCGCTTCCCCGAAGCAGAGGAGCCCCCGGCGGGGCTCCTCATCCCGGGGGTCCGGAAATTGCCCGGCCCACGGCGAAGCCCATGGGAACCAGGGTGATGATGAACAGGAGGAAGCCCTCCAGGGATTTTTGGGAGAAAAGGGCCCAATAGCCCGAGGCGGCGCTGAGGGACAAGACCGGTATGCCGAGGATCGCGGGGATCACAAAGGCAAGGCGTTCCCGGTCCCGGATAATTTGGATGAAAAGGGAAATCCCCAGGGCCAGGGCGGTCCAGAGGAGGGGCACCAGGACCAGATGGATGGGGTCATGCCGGACCCCCCAGGCGGCGGTCCTGACGATGGCGCCGGGGATGAGCCACAGCAGGGCAAAGCCCGAGGGGCTGCGGGGGCCGAAAGCGGGGCTGAGGGAGAGGAGCAGCCTGATCCCTATGGGAAGCAGCACCGGAAGACAAACCACATCGATATAGCCGTTTAACCACCGGGAAAAACCGAATCCCCCGGCTTCGATGAGGTCGCCGATAAAAAAGCGAAGCATGGCTATCAGGCTTCCCCCAAAGAGAGCCCACAGATCCTGGACCTGGAAGGAATCCTTCGGAAAGACGGACACCCAGAAAAGGTAAAACAGGGGCATCCATAAAATACAGAAAAGGCTCATGCTCTTACCCTATCACAGTCGGCCCCGGAGGGCAAGACTATTATAAACCCTTGGGGCGGTAAGCATAAGCCTCCGGCTTTTGGCGGGCTTCGTCTTCAATTCATGAGGTAATTCTTGTTTTACCATATAGACATTTCTCTTTCTTTTTGATATAATTTTTTTAGTTATCGGCAGGTATTCCGTCAGCCGGAAGTTTACAAGGAGGCCAGTTGGCAGAGAAGGATTTACGGATCAATGAACAGATTCGGGTGCGGGAAGTTCGTCTTATCCGGGATGAGGGGGAGGCTCAGGGTATTATGCCCATTACCCAGGCACTCGAGATGGCCAAGGCTCAAGGCCTTGATCTGGTGGAGGTAGCTCCCCAAGCGAATCCTCCGGTGGTTAAGATCCTGGATTACGGGAAGTACAAATTCGAGAATGAGAAGAAACTCCGGGATTCAAAGAAGAAGCAGAAACTGTTAAAGTTGAAAGAAATCCGTATGCAGCCCAAGATCGATGAGCATGATATGGATTTTAAGTCGAAGCATGTGCGGGAATTTCTCGCCGAGGGCAACAAGGTTAAGGTAACGATCCGGTTCCGGGGCCGGGAACTTGCCCATACGGAACTCGGCTTAGACGTTCTGAAGGATGTTTTACAGCGTCTGGAAGGGGAATACATCATGGATAAGGCTCCGGCTATGGAAGGCCGGTTTATGTCCATGATTTTGAGCCCCAAATCTAAGAAGTAGAGGGTGGCATCATGCCAAAGATGAAGACCAAGAAGAGCGCCGCCAAGCGCTATTCCTTTACGGGAAGCGGCAAGGTAAAGTACAAGAAACAGAACCTTCGCCATATTCTGACCAAGAAGTCGAGTAAACGGAAGCGGAATCTCCGTCATGCCGGTATACTGTCCGGTGATAATGTGCCGGTGATTAAGAAGAAACTATTACCCTACGGATAGGAGCGTTTTATTATGTCAAGAGCGGTAGACGGTTCGAAACGGAAGAACCATCGAAAAAAAATCCTGAAACAGGCCAAGGGTTACTGGGGCAGGCGGCACTCGAATTATAAGACCGCCAAAGATGCGGTCACCAAGGGGCTTTTCTATGCCTACCGGGACCGGAAGGACCGGAAGGGCAATTTCAGGCGGCTCTGGATTATCCGGATCAACGCCGCCTGCCGGGCGGAAGGGCTCTCCTATTCCCGGCTGATAAGCGGTCTGGATAAGGCGGGGATCACTATAAACAGGAAAGCCCTGGCTTCCCTGGCGGTGGAAGATGCGGGGGCTTTTAAGGCGGTGGTTGCCCAGGCAAAGACCGCCCTGGGGGCATAGCATGGTAACCCTCGATCAGGTCAAATTATTAGAGTCCAAGGTGGCCAAGGCCCTGGAGTTTGTCGGCCAGGTGACCGGTGAAAACACCCTCCTCAAAGAAAAATTGGATACCTACCAGAAACGGATCGACGAACTGGAGATCCTGATCCAGAATTTCAGGGAAGAACAGGGCCGTATTGAGGAGGGAATCCTCAATGCGTTGGATAGGCTTAACCAGTTTGAGGATGCGATCCAGAAAAGCCTCTCCGGGGCGCCTTTTCCGGCGGCAGCCGCCGCCTCCCCGGAGCCGAAAAAGCCCCCGGCGGAACCCTCCAGGACCCCCGAGGATGCCTTTATGGAAGCCCTGGCGAAACCCGACGAGAGTTTCCTGGCGAATCCCCAGAAGGATGCGGATAATCCGGCGGATCTCCTGGAAATTGAAACCCTCGAACCGGTGGAGGAAGAAAACGGGGAGCCGGCGCCTTCCCAGGGCGCCGAGCCGAATGCAGCTTCTCAGACGGCGGAATTGGACATTTTTTAAGGGATTCCTATGTCGCAGAGCGATCTTCGGATCAGTATATTAGGAACCTCCTTCTCGATTTCCGCTAACGAAGAATCCTCATATCTTGAAGAACTCTTAAACTATTTCCGTCAAGCCGTTGATAATACCCAGAAGACCACAGGCCTCCAGGATCCCCTTAAAATCGCCATTCTCACCGGGTTTCTACTCTGTGATGAGTTGAAAAAACTCCAGAAACAGGACTTACGGGTCCTCGAATCCCGGGAAGCGGAGGCGCTGCTCCTGGACATGATCCGGCGCATGGATCTGGCCCTGGAAAAACAGGGCTAGACCGGGGTAAAG
>JAITRV010000291.1 GCA_031288215.1 Spirochaetaceae bacterium
CCCCCTCGGCGGTCCGGGTGGTGGACACGTTGGCGATATTGTTCGAGATCACGTCATGACGAAGCCGCTCCGCGCTCATCCCGGTGGCGGCGATACTGATAGAGCTAAAAATTCCCATCACCCTTCTCCTTAATCCGAAAACTATTTAGAGTCTGTCCACAAAGTCGGTTACTTTGTGGACAGACTCTATTTATACCCGGCCTTAGCGCAGGGCCCGGCTAACCTGGCCAAACTCAAAGGCGGCGGCCTGGGCCAAAAGCGTGTAGGTCATCTGATTCTCCAGGGCCCCCATGAGTTCCTGCTCCGGGTCCACATTGTTCCCGTTGTTGTTATAGGTGGTCGTATAGTCCAGGACCCGCCGGGGTTTCACATCCCGGTAATCCCGTTCCCGCCAGCCGGGAATATGCCGGCTGTCCGTCATGGTAAGCTCCACGGCGGGTCTGGTTTTCCCGCTTTCCAGGGCCCGCTTCAACTCGCTTTCAAAATTGACAATCTGCCGCTTGTAGTTGGGCACATCGGCGTTGGCCATGTTATGGGCAATCACGTCCCGGCGGACAAGATTGGCGTCCATGGCCCGGTGCAAGAGATCCACGGTCTTTTCAAAACTATTTATCACAATTCCGGCCCTCCCCTTTAATCATCGGTTCCCCATTCTTCAGCCTTTACCTTTCACGAAAGCTCCGGCGTCTAAAGTATATACCTGCCCAGATCCTGATCCCGGGTGATCCCGGAAAGCTTCTCGTCCACATACTCCGCCGTGATGGGAACCACGGCGGGGGCCATGTCCGGGGCCTCAAAGGAAAGCTCCTCCAGCAGGGCTTCCATGATCGTATGCAGCCTCCGGGCCCCGATGTTCTCCAGCCGGGAATTCACCTCCGCCGCCAGGGCGGCCAGGCGCTTTATGGCCTCCGGGGTGAAATTTATTTCGATTCCCTCGGCCCCCAAGAGGCCGACGTACTGTTTGGTCAGGGCGTTCTTGGGCTCCGTAAGGATCCGCAGGAAGTCATCTTCCCCCAGGGAATCCAGCTCCACCCTCAGGGGAAAGCGGCCCTGTAATTCGGGAATAAGGTCCGAAGGCTTACTGATATTAAAAGCCCCGGCGGCGATAAAAAGAATATGATCGGTGTTCACCGGTCCCCACTTGGTATTTACCGTGGCCCCCTCCACTATGGGAAGGATATCCCGCTGTACCCCCTCGCGGCTCACATCCGGCCCGCCGCGCTGTCCCTTAACGGCTATTTTGTCTATCTCGTCGATGAAAACTATGCCCGTTTCCTCTACCCGCTGCCGGGCGTCCTCGCTTACCCGGTCCCAGTCAATAAGCTTCTCCGCCTCCTCGTTTATCAGAACCTCCCGGGCCCGTCTTACGCTGAGGACCTTATTCTTCTGACTGCCCCCAAAGGCGCTCATGAATTCGCTTAAACTGGTCCCGATCTCGCCCATGCCGGCCATCATATCCATGCCGGGGAACTGGGGGCTCTGGCTCACCGAAATTTCCACGGTCCGGTCCTCAAGTTTTCCCTCCCGAAGCATGGCCCGGAATTTTTCCCGGGTCTCGTTATCCTTTGACTGGCCGGCGGCTTCCCGAACCGGCTCAGCCTCCGTCTCTTTGGCCCCGCCGTCCGGGGTTTGCTTAAAAATGGGAAAGCCCACCTGGATGGCCGCCCCCATGATCCCCGGCTCCCCAGGGTTGTTGAAGGAGAAGGGGCGTACCATCGGGGCCGCCTTGGGCTTGGGTTTGGTTCCCCGGGTCTTTTTCCCGGTCCCCGGCAGGAGCAGGTCCAGCAGGGCTTCCTCCGCCCGCTTCTCCGCCTCTTCCTTTACCTTCTCCTGCATCTCCTGCTTTACCATCTGGAAACCCATGGCCATGAGATCCCGGATCATGGATTCTACATCCCGGCCCACATAACCCACCTCGGTGTACTTGGTAGCCTCCACCTTGATAAAAGGCGAACCGGCCAGCTTGGCAAGGCGGCGGGCGATTTCCGTTTTCCCTACCCCGGTGGGGCCGATCATCAGGATATTTTTGGGGGTAATATCCTCCCGAATTTCCGGGTCCAGTTTGAGCCGGCGGACCCGGTTCCTCAAAGCCACCGCCACCGCGCGCTTGGCCTTCTTCTGTCCTACGATGTACTTGTCCAGCTCCGCCACAATCTGCCGGGGCGAGAGCGCCTCCCCTTTAAGGGAAAGCTTTTCTTTTTTAGCGCCGCCCTTCTGGTCCCCACTCATAATTCCTCCAAGGTGATCTGCCTGTTAGTATAGATACAGATATTACCCGCGATACCAAGACTCTTCTCCGCGATCTCCGCCGCGGAAAAACCGCTTCCCTCAAGATAGGCCAGGGCCGCGGCGTAGGCGTAGTTCCCCCCGGAACCTATGGCCAGGGCGTCCCCCTCAGGCTCAATCACATCCCCGGTCCCCGATATGAGGAGGGTGACATTGTGGTCCGCCGCCAGGAGCAGGGCTTCCAGACGCCGGAGGGCCCGGTCGGTCCGCCAGTCTTTGGCAAGCTCCACCGCGGCGCGGCGCAGGTCCCCGGAGTACTCTTTCAGCTTTTCCTCGAAACGGTCAAAGAGGGTAAAGGCGTCGGCGGTGGCCCCCGCGAAGCCGCAGAGGACCTTACCCTCCGCCAGACGGCGCACCTTGCGGGCATTGTTCTTCATCACCGTCTCCCCCATTGTCACCTGTCCGTCCCCGGCCATGGCAACCTTGCCGTTCCGGCGGACCACCAACACCGTGGTGGACCGTATGCCCCTATCGTTCTTCACTCCGCACTCCTTCGTCCCGCCATTAACAATGGGGATGGGCCTTGGCGTAAACTTTTTTAAGCCGTTCAATATCAACATGGGTATAGCGCTGGGTCGTGGAAAGACTGGCGTGCCCCAAAAGTTCCTGCACCACCCGCACATCGCAGCCCGAATTTACCAGATGAGTGGCAAAACTGTGGCGCAGGCTGTGGGGATGGATGTGTTTTCCTAAACCTGACTGTTCCGCGTAACGAGCGATGATCCACCGCACGCCGGGGATTGAGATGGCCCGGCCGTTACGGTTGATAAATACCCTGTCCGTGGGGTTCTTCCCGCCGGCCTTGATCCTGGCCTGCCGTTCCGGCAGATAAGCGGCCAGGGCCTCCCTGGCCTCGCCGGAAAAGAACACGAAGCGTTCCTTATCGCCCTTGCCGATAACCCTCCCTCCCCCCAGATCGGAATCGAGTTTGGGGAGGGACAGGGAAACCAGCTCGGAGATCCGCAGGCCCGCGGAGTACATGACCAGAATCAGGGCCTTGTCCCTGGCGGGCCAGAGGATCCCCGATGTCTCGGGGAGGACGGCAAACCGGGCCATCTCCGGCTCCCAGAGAAAGCTGGGAAGGGTCTTGGGACTCTTAAGATTCCG
>JAITRV010000015.1 GCA_031288215.1 Spirochaetaceae bacterium
CACCGGATATTACCCCGCATGCCCATAAAACTGATATATTACGAAGGGGACGAGGAGTTCCCCGCGAAATTGCAGATGCTCTATGATAAAACCGCCATACAAATTTACAACTTTGAGCAATTATCGGTTTTACATGTTTCAATTGTTCAGGCAATTATCGCCCGGGGAACGTGAAAAGCTCCGCAAAAAATGCGGAGATAAGGGTAGGCGGAAAAGCTCCGCAAATTTTGCGGAGGTAAAGGATATATTCAAAGAAATTTAACCACGGACCACACGAACCAACACGGACAAATACATGAATTTCAAACAACAGCGGACCATAGGTCCGACGTGTTTTTTGGTGCCAGGCACCTTTTTTCAGGTCCGACGTGGTTCTTTTTGGTGCCAGGCACTCTTTTTCAGGTCCGATGTGTTTTTTGGTGCCAGGCACCCTTTTTCAGGTCCGATGTGTTTTTTGGTGCCAGGCACCCTTTTTTTGCGAACAACAAGTCCGTGTTGGTCCGTGTGTGTCCGTGGTTCTTCTTCTTTTTTTTGAGTAAATACAGGAGCCCTGAGCCCAGGGTTGACCCCGCGGGGGGAAGTCCCTATAGTATGAGAAAGGACGGTTCCTCCCGTATGGGGAACCGCCCCGATACCAGGAGGAATTATGCGCCGGAATTTTGAAGATACCCGGAGGGCGGTCGTGGGCCGGGATGAAGATACATGGGTGCTTGAAGATGAAGATGAGGAAAAGGAGGAGAAGTCCGGGATAGATCCCCTTGTGGGCAAGATGCTCAAGACCCGGACGATCCTCCTTTCGGGGGAGATAAAGAAGGATCTGGCCGAGCGGACCATCCGGCAGCTTCTCCTTTTGGAAGATATGGGGGAGGAACCTATTCGGATTTTTATCGATTCCCCCGGAGGGGACGCCGATGCGGGGTACGCGATCTTCGACATGATCCGCTTCGTGAAACCCCCGGTGTGGACCATCGGCATGGGCCTCGTGGCCAGCGCCGCGGCCCTGATTCAACTGGCCAGCCCCAAGGATCGGCGGGTCGGCCTCCCCAACAGCCACTATCTGATCCACCAGCCCCTGTCGGGGATCCGGGGCGTGGCCACGGATATCGAGATCCACGCCCGGGAACTGGACAAGCTCCGGGAGAAGATCAACCGCCTCATCGCCGAAGAGACCGGTACGGCCTATGAGCAGGTGGAAAAGGACACCGACCGGGATTACTGGATGAGCGCCGAAGAGGCGGTCCGGTACGGCCTCCTCTCCCGGGTAATTACCCGCCGGGATGAATTATAGCCCCGGGGGGCTTTCATGGCGGGTAAGCCCCGGGGAGGCTTTCATGGCGAGTAGGCCCCGGGGGAGCTTTCATGGCGGGTAGTGCGGGGCTCATCCCTTGCGGGGACTGCTTAGAGGGGGGGACGATAGCGCTGGCCGTTTTCTTGGGGAACCCCGGAGCGGAGTACCGGGGGAACCGGCATAACGCGGGGCGGCTCCTGGCGGAGGCCCTGCCCTTCTTTGGGGCCCTGGACTGGCGGAAAAAGTACCGGGGCCTCTACGCCTCCATCGATGCGGCCCGGCTCCGGTCCCCCGGAGCCGGCCGGGAAACCGAAAGTGCCCAGCCCCCTCCCTGTGGCGGGAAGATCCACCTGCTCCTCCCGGAAACCTACATGAACCTTTCCGGGGACTCGGCGGCGGCGGCGGCGGGCTTTTTCAACATCAAACCGGAACAGATCCTGGTGGTTCACGACGAATTGGAATTGGCCCTGGGACAAGGGGCTTTTAAGTTCTCCGGGGGGCTCGGGGGGCATAACGGCCTCCGATCCCTGAAGGCCCGGCTGGGCAGCGCCGATTTCTGGCGCCTGCGGATCGGCATCGGACGGCCCAACCACGACGACATTTCCGGCTGGGTCCTCTCGGACTTTAGCCGGCAGGAACGGGAACGCCTGGCCCTGGTCCTGGAGGAATGTTCCCGGGCCCTTATCCGGGCGCTCCTCTGCGGCCCCCGGACGCTGCTCCCGGAGTGGAACAAGAAACGGATCGTGGAATAGCCGGCCCGGTACCCGCCTCAACGCCGTAACGGCAGGCCGGGGGCCGCTTCCACCCGGTTCCGGCCCCGGCCTTTGGCCCGGCGGAGGGCGTTGTCGGCGGCGTCTACGAGGGGTTCCAGATCGGCTCCGTGGACGGGGGCCACGGCAACGCCGATACTGATCCCCACGGAGACGGTGAGGGTCTCCTCCGAGCGGGGGCTGTGGGGGATCCGGATCTGCCAGGTATGCACGGCCCGGCGGATCCGCTCGGCGATGCACAGGGCCCCCGCTTCGTCCGTATCCGGAAGGAGGATCGCAAATTCATCCCCCGAAAGCCGGGCGGCAATATCCGCGGACCGTATGCGGGACTCGATGATCCGGGCCGCCGCAATGATAACCTGATCTCCCGCCTCGGTGCCGTGGTGCTCGTTTATTTCATGTACCCGGTCCAGGTCCATCATCAGCAGGCCCATCTTTCGTAATCCCACCATCCCCTGGGCAAAACGATCCCGAATCGTATCTTCCAGGAAACGCCGGTTATAGAGCCCCGTGAGTTCATCGGTCACCGTCCGCCGCAGGGCCGTATTCCCCCACCGGATAAGGTCGCCCAGATACCGGAAATCCTGCTCCAGCCGCCGGCTTTGCACGTTCCCGATAGCCTTGAGCACCTTGACGGCAATCATGGGGTAATGATTAATAATATAGTAAAAATCATCCTCCCCCAGAACCACCAGTTCCGAGTCATCCGAGGCAGCGATGGTGGCGGACCGGGGGATATGGGCAATCACGGACATTTCTCCAAAAAAGGAAGGCGGGGAAATCTTGAACATCCACTGCCGGACCCCTCCGGCCCGTTCCGCAAAGGCGTTTAATTCCCCCGACCGGAGGATGAAGATCTCGTTCCCCGGCTCCCCCTGGTGAAAGACCGTCTCGTCCTTGGCAATATGCCGCTTCTTCAAAAGGGCGGAGCAGGCTCCGTACTCCAATTCGCTCAATTCGGCAAAAAGGGGAGAGCCCGTCAGGACCGGGTCATCCGCGGATTGGGCCCGGCCGTTCATCCGCCGCCCCCTCCGGTTTTCCCCGGGGCTGAAAAATGAACCGGTTCCCCGCCGCCGGAACGCCACCTTTCCAGGAGCAGATCGTAGACCCCCCGGAACAGGGTATCCCATTGGGGATGGTCCTCCGTCCATACCCCCCAGCAAACGGTACCGCTGAATTCAAAGGCCGGCGCCCCCGAAGGGGGAGTCAAACCCGGAGGGGGAGTCAAACCCGCAGGGGGAGTCAAACCCGCAGGGGGAACCGGCTCCAGGGCGGCAACCGCTTCCGCCACCTGCCGGGCCAGGGCTTCCGCCTCCGACGCCCCGCAGGCGGGGATGAGGAGGCCGGTCTCGTTGCTCTTAAACCGCAGGGGCCAGCCCCTGCCCAGACGGCGGCTGAGGTCCTTCAACACCTTGGCGATTCGGATCATGGCCTCATCCCCCACCAGGTGGCCCCAGGTATCCACCAGGAGCTTAAACCGGTCCGGTTTCAGCATAATCAGGGCCGTCGGGGGCTCCAAGGTAGGGCTGAGTTCTTCCCGGATCAGGGATTGCTTCCAGAGCCCCGTCCCCGGATCCTCGTAGGCCCGGCGGCGCAGTTCCTTGAGGCGGTCGGTATTCTCCGCAATGTGCCGTTGGGCGGCGGTGATCCGGGAGGTCATCATCAGAATCCGGTTGAAGTATATGCGGGACACCGTGCGGGGGTCCTCCTGGGCGCAGTCTTCCAGGGTCAAGCCGTAGCCGGGGAACATGATCAGGAGGGAGTCCTCCTCGGCTTCGGCATGGGCGTCATACCGGTACTGGCCGGCAAAGTCAAAGTCCCCGATGGTATCCCCCGAGACAAACCGGGCCATTTCCCCCTCATCGTCCCTGAAAAGGCGGACGGCCCCCTCCAGGAGCAGGTAAAAATGTTCCGCCCTGCCGCCGATGGAAAAAAGCCGGGCCCGGCGGCGGAGCTGCAAAAGAGCCGACCAGGAGAGGATCGTGAATTTTTCCTCTTCTGAAAAAGATGAGAAAAGTTCCGCCCCCTGTATGGGCAGAAGATCGATGTTCCGATATTGCGGCGGGTTTTCCATACTCTTCCGCTCCATTTTACCACAACTCCGGGATTCTGACCAGCATTTTGTTA
>JAITRV010000018.1 GCA_031288215.1 Spirochaetaceae bacterium
ATGAACGCCGGGCGGTTATTGAAGGGGTCTAAATCATCGTCCGAAATCTTGTAGCCCGACTTCCCCGCATCTTCGTAAATCAGGTAAGTCAACCCGTTGTCGGCGGCGAATTGCACTCCTGCCGCTTTCTGTTGAGCGATAGGGGAAGTCTCCGTTTCGCTTTCCCGCTCAACGATCGTCCGGCAATAAATCCCTAGCATGAAGCCCCCCCGCGCCCCTGTTATAGCGGGGCACGGAACAAGCGGGGTGATGACAGTAGCCCCGCTCCGGCCTGTTCCCTTGTCTTATAGTTTACGGAGAATAAAGCGGGGATTTTCTGCCTTCTTTCTTCTTTCTCCTCTCTCCCTTCCTTCTTTGAATCAGCCTTCTCCCGGGGGACTGCGGCGAACGGTGAATTCTTCCCGGGAAGCCCAGGGCCGTTCCGCGGCCGCGGCCCGGTCGAGAAAGAAGGCCTGGGCCCTCACGGCGCCTTCTCCCGGCGGCGGAGTCAGGGCGGTCCAGGTACCGTCCCGGGACAGGAGCCGGGCCTGGCAGTTGTCCCGGAAATAGGTTTCCAGTATGGTATACACCCGCTTTTTCAGGTCCTCCTGGATCACCGGGAACATCAGTTCCACCCGCCGTTCCAGGTTACGGGTCATCCAGTCGGCGCTGGAAAGAAAAAGCTCCTCGGCGCCGCCGTTGGCAAAGTAAAAGATCCGGCCGTGTTCCAGGTAGTGGTCCACAATGCTCACCACCCGGATGTTTTCCGAAAGCCCCGGCACCCCGGGAACCAGCATACAGATCCCCCGGACATTGAGCAGGATCTTAACCCCCGCCTGGGAAGCGCGGTACAGGGCGTCGATCATCTCTTTGTCCGCCAGGGCGTTCATTTTCGCGAGAATCTTGCCGGGATATTCCTGGCTTGAACGCTTCGCTTCCCGCTCTATAAGCCGCAGCAGCTTGTCTTTGAGGGCCGCGGGGGCCACGACGAGGTTTTTGGTCCGCAGGACAACGGAATACCCGGTGATCATATTGAAGACGAGGCTTGCGTCAAAGGCGATGTCGTCGTTGGAGGTGAAGATCCCGATATCCTCGTATTGTTTCGCCGTCCGGTCGTTGTAGTTCCCCGTGGACAGGTGGGTGTAGCGCCGGATTCCCCCGCTCTCCCGGCGGATGACCAGGCTGATCTTGGCGTGTACCTTGAGCCGGGCCAGGCCGTATATCACAATGACCCCGGCTTTTTCCAGACGGTTGGCCCAGGAAATATTCCGTTCCTCATCAAAGCGGGCCTTGAGTTCCACCACCGCGGTGACGTGTTTCCCGTTCAGGGCGGCTTTTTCCAGGGCCTTGATAATGGGGGAATCCCCGCTGGTCCGGTACAGGGCGGTTTTGATAGAGACCACTTGGGGGTCTTCCGCGGCGTCCTGGAAAAAACGCACCACCGGATCAAAGGATTCGTAGGGAAGGTGGAGCATCACGTCCCCCTGGTTTATCCGGTCCCAGAGGGGTTCATCCTCGCTAAAGGCGGGGTTCCGGTAAATCGCCGGGGGGGCGGCCCGCAGGTGTTCAAAGCCCCGGATCGAACCCAGCTCCGCCAGGGTCCTGAGGTCCAGGGGGCCGTCTATTTCGTAGAGGTCCTCCGCCCCCAGATCCAGGCGCCGGGCCAATTCGTCCCGCAGACGCTCGCTGCCCGGAGAATAGGTCATCCGCACGGGGTTGGAACTTGCCCTGCCCACCAGGACCTCTTCCATGGCCTCGATAAAATCCTCGTCCCGTTTTTCGTCCACCGAAAAATCCGCGTCCCGGGTGAGTTTAAACACGATGGTTTCTTTTACCCCGTAGCCGGGGAAGAGGTACGCCCCCCAGGTGACTACCATATCATCCAGCAGGGTCCAGCGGAATTTCCCGTCGGTTTCGGCGGGAAGCCGGATCATGCGGTCCAGGGCCGAGGGGATACGGACTATGGCGACAGGTTCATCCCCGGCCTCACCGGAAAGGAGGAACGCCACGTGGACACCTAAGTTCCCGATGGACGGCAGGGGCTTATCATCCTCAACCCGCAGGGGGGTCAGGATGGGCAGAATATCCCGGATAAACCGGGATTCAAGATGATCCTTTTGGACTTCGGAATAGGAACCGGGCCGGACCAGCTCCAGCCCCCCCGCGGCAAGGGCGGGGAAGATCTCGTCCCGAAGGCAGTCGTACTGCCGCTTGATGATGGACCGGATCTTTTCCCCGGTTGTTTTAAGCTGATCCTCCGGGCTGAGCCCCGAAAAGTCCATGGCCGCCCCGGATCGCAGGGCCCGTTTCATCGCCGCCACCCGGACCATAAAAAATTCATCAAAATTTGAAGAAACAATCGATAAAAACCGCATCCGGTCCAGGGGGAGCAGGTCCCGCCGCAGCCCTTCTTCCAAAACCCGGCCGTTAAAATCTATCCAGGAAATATCCCGGTTAAAATAAACCGCTTCCATACGTCCGCCTTAGGTGAGCACCACCGTATACCCAAATACATCCTGAAACAAATCGGCCTTTTCTTCCAGGCCCCGGTGTTCCAGGCTTAAATCATGGTTCCCCTGGGTATGGAGGACCAGGGTCTCGGTCTTCCGTTCCAGGGTGATGTTTTTTATATGCTGAGAATGGCCCCGGTCCAGGGCATCCGCCACCCGGAGGATGGAGGCCATTTTAAGCACCAGGATCCGCTCTTCCCGCTGGAGGGCGATGTAGTCGATATCCGTTGGGGACGGGGGAGCGCCCCGGTGATAACTTATCACGTTGGCGATAAGGTCCAGCTCCTCCCGGTGGAGGCCGAAGATCTCCGAATTGGAGACGATGTACTGGCCTTGCTTGTGATGGGCGGAACTGCGGATAAACATACCCACATCGTGGAGTATGGCCGCCACCTCCAACATCATCCGTTCCCGCCGGTTCATCCCGTGTTCCTGGGTGAGGGCGTCGAATATGACCAGGCACAGGTCCGCCACATGCCGGCTGTGGGCCTCATCGTAATGGTATTTCCGCCCCAGGTTGACCGCCGAGGCGACAACCTGGAAAAAAAACTCCTCCTGCAATTCCGGATCTACCCCCCGGGCCAGGTCGATAAGGAGCCCTTCCCGTATGGAAATCGACGGGACCACCACCTGGGCCGCGGAGGTCCGTTCCAGAAAGAGTTTATACACCATAATGCCGGGGATAAACCCTTCGGCGTCCCCAAAGGGTATGTGCAGCTTCTGTACACATTCCTCCACACTGTAGTTTTGTATTTCCTTCACAAATTCGATGAAGGTATCCCGTTTTATGATCCGGCAATGGGGGTTGAATTCCGTTCCCCGCTGGTCCGCCACAAGCCGCATATCGGAACCGGCCACCACAAAGGTCCTGACATAGGAGAGGTCCATTTCGGAACTTAAAAAATCCGAAGTGTTCCTGACGTTTTCGTTTAAAAACCGCTCCTGAAACCGGGCGGACCCCAAAACAAACCGGGACCGCTGGTCGATAAAGATGGTCCCCAGTTTAAGGCTGTGGGCGGACACCATCTTACCCCGGCGCAGGAGCATGATCTCCGTGGAGCCCCCCCCCACCTCGATGATCATGGAATTGGCCCGCCAAAACTGGGGGAGGTCGTTTTTCAGGGCATACCGCACCGCCAGGTACATAAGGCGGTTTTCCTCGATCCCCTCCACGATACTGAGCCTAAACCCCGTTTCCTGGCGGAGGCGGTCCACGAACACGTCCCGGTTCCGCGCCGCCCTGAGGGCGCTGGTGGCGATTACATGGATATCCTCGTCTTTTATATCCCAGCACCGCAGGAGTTCCTTGAAATTTTTCAGCACCGAAAGACATTCCAGAAAGGATTCCCGGGACATAAGGCCGGAAATAAACACGTCCCGCCCCAGGGCCACGGGTTTACCCGCCCGGTCCAGGATCCGCCATTGGCCGCCGCCGGCGATTTCCGCCACCAAAAGCCTGATCCCGGTGGAGCCGATTTCTAAGACAGCGGTAAGACGGGTTTCAGCAGCCATACGTTTTTCCTATAATGGAGGAACCGCCAAAAACTTCAGTTTTCAACGGTTCCTTTACTATGAGTATAGCGGAAAAAAGAGAAAACTGACAAGCGACGGCGCGGTTCCGTTTAAAAATTTTACCTTTATTTTACATTTCCCCCAATCTTTTTGCGGAGAAACGCGGCGTTTTCCCGCAGGAACGAAGGCCAGGCATCACCCACCTGTTTTGTCCACCAGAATTCGCCGGTAAAGAAACGCACCCCAAGCGCCCATGCGGTTTTTATGCCGGCCGTAAAGTCCACATGGCCGGCTCCATAGGGAACCTCCCTAAATACACCGGGTTTTGTTTCCTTAAGATGCAGCGCGGCTATATGGCCCCGCCCGCTTTCCAGGTCGGCGGCGACCAACTGCTGACTGCCGTTTAACGCGCAGGTGATATTACCCAGATCGGGATAGACGGCAAGGTATGGCGAGGCGATTTTATTCACCCAATACAT